>DATFVD010000580.1:0-7602 GCA_035260505.1 Terriglobales bacterium | reverse complement strand
GGAAGGTGACGAAGGTATGTTAGCCCGAGTGTCCCGTGGTTGCGTCTCCGGCACTGGGAGTCTTCGTCGACTCCCGCCGAGAGTCCAAAGACCGGACCGGGGTACCCTACCCCCGGTATTTTTGTCGAAGAGTGCGGAAGTTATTGAAAATAAAGGACAGGGGTCGCAAAAAGAGCGGCAAGAGAGATAAAGAGCGCGCAAGCGATTGAAAACAAAGGGCGACTTGGGCGCACAGGGATTGCAAGAATCAAGAGGTTGCGGATACACCTTGGATTGCGGGGAAAAGGAAGGACGAAACGTCGACACTGTCAGCTGAACCTGGGCTAGATATTACCGCATCCGTTACTATTTGTCAAGTGAGAAATTAAGGGCTGTGGATTGAATGGGTTACGGCGGCCCTGACAGGAAAAGCCTGAACCCCGACGCAAGATCGACGTCCGGGCACCCGGCCGACTGAGTAAGTCAACGTGAATCCGATGTGGTGGCGTCAGTTTTCAGGGGTCCAGTCCAACCAGGGCCTTCCCTCTGGCTTGCCCTCGCGACGCCTGCGAAGAGCAACGTCAAAGGCTCTGAGGGCTCGAACCTGAGATTCATTTCGCCCCTGAGACTTCAGGCTCTCCAATCGGCTCGCCAAGACCTCCGGGTCTATGAACCTCTCAACGGCGCGTAGCTGAACGTACCAAACCTCGCGAGTCTCTCCTGAGCCATGAGAAGTGGCCTTGACTGTCATAGCTTCTAAGAAGGCGATCAGGCCGTCGCTGGATTGCGTGAGTTTTTCTACCCACGTCTGCGCTTCTTGAGGGCCTGCCCACTCCACCCACACTCCCAATAGCATGACCAGTCGGGGATGGCTAGACAGCTCTCCGGAGTCGGCGGCGTGCCGGATCTTCTCAAGACAGATCACCTTTAACTCGTCGACAGCCTTGTCGCTAAGCAAACGTTCATTCGAGCTTCGGCCTTCCTTCTGAGAGTCGGTCTCTAGCGCGATCTTCATTGCTGGCAGATAAAGACCATCGCTCAAGCGAATAGCCTCAGAGAGGTAAGAAAGACGCTTTGAAAGGTCAGGCTCCTTCATGAGGTACCAACGGATGATTCTCGATGCGTGCATCCACGTAGTCACTGTGAACATCCCTACTTGGTCTTCCGGCAGGTCGTCTCCAATATCAAAGAGAGCAGTGATAAACGGGACCGCATCAGCTAGGTTTACCTCTTGCTTGTACGCCTCAAGGCGATCCAAAACTACCGCCAGCAGGCCCTGCTTTTTAAGCTCTTTGAATTTCGTCACCAGTTGGTTGCGGTCATTGGTCGAAGCTAAGAGAGCGTCTAGATCGGCTTGAGAGACATCACCCTCGGGAATTGAAAGCAAGAAGTAGCGATCAAAAACGTCAGGATGGCAGACTCGGAGCTCACGATAAAACACTTCTTCATTTCCCGGGGTAACTTTTGGAAATAATTGTTCGAGAATTTCTCTAGCTGCCGCCTTGCTTCCCGGCTGTGCCGCTTCAATTAGCGCAGCTAGCCTAAGGCTGTCTCGCTTCTCCATGTCGGTCAAACGGACTCGTGCGTCATTCTGTTTTGTTAGAAGTTCTTTGCTTTTTGGCAGGAGGTGGTAGACATCGGGCTCGAAGACGCGGAGTACTTCAAGAGCGATCAAGTCTATTGGGTTGACTTCGAAAATACCCCGAGGAGACATTCTAGAAACCTGAACATCTAGCACCCCAAGGAAGCGGTAGACATCTCTGAGTGTTTCAAAATAGGGAGCCAGACCAGGAATAAATAGATTTGTCCATCGTTGCGGCTTAAAATTCCTACTGAATATCGGGTCGGCAAGCGCTTGGTCCAACCTGGCGAACAGAACTCTGTGCAGCTTACTCTTCTCAACCTGAGGAACATCGAATCCCACCTGCACGATTTTTTCCAGGAAGTCCTTTCCGGGACCAGACGTCACTTTTTTTAAGCTCTCCTCAACAATGTCTCTCTGGAAGAGAGTCAGGTATACGAGGTTCGGAAAGTCTGCATTCGCTTTGATTAACTGAAAAATTAGTTTAACTTCATCGGCCGTTAGTCGGTCTACATCATCAATCACCACCAGAATCGGCGACTTAAGCTGTCGGAGTAGTTCTGATACTTCTGCCTTCGTTTCCTTTAGGTCTTTCTCCCTCAGTTTCTGCCGTGACGAGAATGCTTCGGCAGCTTTTTGCGCAAAATCAGTGGACCACCCAGTGATGGCCGCAAGGGCCAGAGCGACAACGCCTCCTGCTGCAATGAATGGCTTGAGCTGCGGAGCTCCGATGGAGCCACCAATCCCCAAGGCTCCAGCTACCGCTAAGACGGTAGTGAGGAGAGGTCGCAGACCGGAGATAAGGTGAGTTCCCAGTTTTAGGTATGCTGCGTAGGCCGAGAACCGATCAGCCTGCTTCTTCGCCAGGTTTGCTTCGTCTTTCTTGCCGAGTGCTAACGCAATTTCTCGGAAGAAGGCTTCGGCCAGTTGGTCTTGGGCTGCCCACTGCCATGGCGTGAATTCCACCACCGTTGGGGCATTTGGGCTCTTACTGCGCAGCTGCTCGAGTACCATGTTCTTAATCGAAGACTTGCCGATCCCCCATGGTCCGTAAAGCGCTATAACGAGGCTGTCATTTCCTGTCCACCCCTCAACCACCTCCGCCAAAGATTCTGCGAACGTTGTCCTCCCAAGGAGGTCTTCTGATTTGGACCGTATGGGCCTGTCGGCGGAAAACTGACTGGGCGGGCGCTTAGAGGTCATGCCACTCCACACTGTGATTTCTCACCGGGAATATACCACGAAGTCTTAGTTACGACAGAGATACTACGTAAGAGCGTTCCGGCCCGGTGCGGGGTTCCGCGCGAGCGCGAGCGGAGCATGCTTGAGATCATGGCGATCTGGGAGGATAGGTGCATCCGGAAACCTGCTTCGGCAAATGCTCGAGGGGAAAATTGCGAATCTTCTCTTCGAGCAGGTCGTTTTCGGGGACCTAAGATGTTTTCCTCAGGCGCTGAAGCGCATTTATGCGCGGAGCTTTGAGTCTTGTCACGGCTTATGACGGTAGTCCTGTGAATTCTTCTTTCCTAAGTTTTGAAAGCCAGCGGTAGGTCAGATAAAAAGATACTAGCCAAAGGACCACGACTATCGATCCAAACTGTACGTGGCCGCCTCGAACAAAGAATCCGCCAAGCAAAATGCCTAGAATAGATTCCACACACCAGAGAATGGCAAATGCTTGACGCCCGACTTTATGTTTTCTGCCGGAGAGGATAAGCAGCCATCTGGTGCTGTAGAACAATCCTGCCAACACAATAACCAGGCCAAAGAGTCTGCCAATGGCGTATGCCGAGCCACTGCCATGATCATTTCTGGTGCTCTGGCCGATCAGCATCAGCACGAACAAACAAATTGATAACACCGCGCCTAGTTTCTTGAGGAGAATCACGTCAGGCTCCAGTTCGCTATCTGCCGACCCCCTGTACCGATTGGTTCTTTCCGATTGCGCAGGATTCTAGCATCTTAGATGAAGCCCATGTTACCGATTGTGTAATTCAAGAAAGTCGAGAGCGGGGTGCGGCCTTCGGCCGACCTGGGCGCGCTCAAAGCACGCCCCTACAACGGAGCGCAGGCAGGATGAACATGGGCTACGGCGAAAAGCAGTCCCTCGCTGCGTCTGTGGCTGGCAGGCCCTCTTATGGCTGGCAACCTCGGGATGACAAATTTCTTTGGCAGGCGTGGTGAGTTGGCGCTGTACAGAAAAGGCCGCAGGGCTGCGCAGACTCCTCCCTGCGCTACATAATTCAAAAGCAGGTCTGTCGGGCCTCAGCTTGTGGAAGGCTAGGCCCCAACGAACCGGTTCACTTCTCGGGGGCGGCTAACTTTCGGAGGCAGGCTTCACAGAGACAGTCAGAAAAGCGGGTGCGTAGCTCCGCGAGCACCACGGGATCTATACGCATGGCGGCGCACCAGCATCCGGCCCCTTGCTTGCAGTTGAACGGGGCACCGCAGCGGGGGCACTTTTTCTCAACGGTTGTGGGCACGGGTTTCGGAGTCCAGTGGGAAATCGGCGAGGATAAGTTTATGGCACTCGTGGGCTGTTTCACCAGCCATTTCAATAGGTCAGTTATGTCTCACCGACCCTGGTGACGTTGCAGTCTTGCCATGATCCCTCCACTACGCGACCCGGCGCACAAAAACCGTGCGCAGGAAAAAGCCGGGTCGCTTCGGTCGGGATGACAGGTTCGCTTTGCTCGCGCCACTGACAACGGCAAAAGTGCTGGCCGTCCCGCAACATCATCCCCGGCACCGGGAATCCCGCCGAGGGTCCAAAGACCGGACCGGGACGCAAATGGCGCACTTCGGTCGGTCCCGCAGAATCATCCGGGATGCACAAGGCGCAGATGACAGGCTCGCTTTGCTCGCGCTAATTACAACGGCAAGAGACCGCCCGCGGAGTGTGCGCAGCACGCAGGTGACAGGATCGCGCTGCTCGCTGCGGACAGGCTGGGTCGTGAATGCGCGCGCTGCAGAAGTTCGTGACAGGCTGAGCCCAGGGATGGCAGAGTCAGCGCGGTGGTCTACGACGTTTACATTCTGGCGAGTCTGAACGGAGTACTGTACACCGGCGTGACGAACAATCTCGAGCGGCGGGTGATGGAGCACAAGCAGGAGCTTTGTGGGTTCACAAAAAGATACGAAGTTACTCGGCTGGTTTATTTCGAGGGTTTCGCCGACGTGCGTGATGCGATAAGCCGCGAAAAACAGATTAAGCGGTGGCGGCGCGAGAAGAAGCTCGGACTCATTCGGGGGATGAATCCTAAGTTTCGCGATTTAAGCGAAGACTCTCACCAGTGATGGATTGATTCCCTACGCCTTGCCCTACATTTTCGGAGCACAGCCAGAAATCGCTGTGCCACATTGGCGGGCGAAAAAATTAAGGGCGCAACCGCCGGTTAAGGTGGTTGCGCCCTTTTAAACTGAAACCGTAAAACTTTTTTGCTTCTTGGTTCGAGTCTGGCGGCGCAACTGCCGTTAGGCTGAAGCGCCCTCTAGGCTGACCGTAAAGTCTTCAAGCTTTCCGGTTCAATCTGGCGTGGAAGATATTCGCTGTGGTGCGGGGCGTCAATTGAAATCGGCTGGGAAGTCTGTGCAAATTTGTGGATGGGTGTGCAAAAAAAAACGCGGTGCAAGGCGTCAGGATTTCAGTTTTGTCCCACCGACCGAGGTGACGGCGCAGCCTTGCCACGATCCCTCCACTACGCGACCCGGCGCACAAAAACCGTGCGCAGGAAAAAGCCGGGTCGCTTCGGTCGGGATGACAGGCTCGCTTTGCTCGCGCTAATGACAACGGCAAGAGACGAACCCGCACAGGGCGCAGATGACGGGGTCGGAAAAGGCGCCCGCGAAAGTCCGCGGCCGCTACATAGGACTTAGTCGGCGCGGCGCACGGCTAGGAGCGTCAAATCGTCTGTTTGCTGCGAGCCCTCGCCAAACGTCAGCAAGTCCTCGAGGCATTTGGAGATCAGCCCGTCCGGTGCGATCCCTATGTGCCGCGCGGCGAGCGCGCGTATGCGCGGGAGACCATACTCCTGGCCCGCGCGATTCCGTGCTTCCGTCAACCCGTCGGTATACAGAAGAACGGTGTCGCCGTGAGCGAGCGTAAGTCGATGGACAGGGAAGCGCGTGTTGCAGAACATGCCCAGAGGCACTCCCGTGGAATCCTTCGACGTTGCTCCGTCAACGTTCATGTGAAGAAGAGGGAGATGGCCGGCGCTGACAAACTCCACCGAACCATCGTGCGCGGCCCGTCCTACGACGAGAGTCGCGTATTGTCCGGCGAGAGTGCTTTCGCAGAAAATGCGGTTGGCGTCTTCCACCATGCGATCGAGCGGGAGACCAGCTTCGGCGAGGCTGCGAAACGTCGCATGGAGGTGACTCATGAGCATCGACGCAGCCACACCCTTGCCGGAGACATCCCCCAACATAAAGAGCGGCCGCTGTCTGTTTCGAGAAGGTCGCAGTAGTCGCCGCTCACCATGCCGGCGGGTTGATAGTGGAAACGCACGTGCCACCCTGCCGGCGCCAGACCGGGTTTCGGCAGGAGAGCGCGCTGGATGCGTGCGGCAAGTGAGAGATCGCTCTCCAAGGCACGCTGTTCCGCGCTCGTAAGATGGTCGAGGCAGAACCGCACCAAGGGATCGGCCAGCAACCGTTCCTTTTCGACAGTGTCATGGCACGTCTCGCAAAGCCCGAATGTTCCTTGATCGATACGGTGGAGCGCGGCATCCACTGCCGTCAGCAGTTGCGAAAGAGAAGCATCAGCGGCGGGCGAACGCAACGCTGCGTGAAGGCGCTCGCGGCGTTGCTCCAATTCGGTGCGCAGATACGATTGTTCGGCAGCGATCATAGGACCTCCTACCGTAGGTTGCTGTTTTGCGGCTGAACTTTCCATCCGATTTCCTCCTTTGAATTGAGGAATGCGGGAAGAGGCTCACGGGGACGGCATTGACCGGCCGCTTCCAATTCACCCCTGGGGCATGAACGAGCAAGCGGTGTTGTCAACCCGGCTGTGATTTCATTTGATGCCGCGACGTGCGATCCGTTGCAGGAATTTTTAGCGCAGAACACCGGACCGGGATGCACAAGGCGCAGACGACGAGGTCGGAAAAGCGCCCGCGAAAGTCCGCGGCCGCTACACGAACCAGAGTCAACGGCAAGATGCGGCCCCGTAAAGGCATTCGGGACGCAAACATCGCGCCCTACGGGCCTGGGACGCGCCCTTCGAGGCTCCCCTCGAGGCTCGGGGTAAACAGGATAAACTAAAGCGCGCCCCTACATTTTTAGATGGAGCAGTTCAGTTCAGAGCGGCGTCAATTGTGCGCGTTAGACGCCGCCATAGCCGGGCCGGGTGTCCGGTTCGCGCATCGCGGCCAAAGTGAAAGCTCAGGCTGAGGCCGGTGAGATGGAACGAACGCGGCCCGCCGGGATAATTCTGTCCCTGGAGAAGAGAGCCGCGCATACGGCCATTGCCGACAAGGCCAAGCTGCACGCTCTGGATGTGAAGCGTGCTCTGAAAGGCGTCCAGTTGTAACCGTCCGCCCCAGAATCGGAGGAGCGGCAGGCTCGCCTGCGTGAGGATTAAAGTCTTCACCTCGTCCATCGGCGAAAGATGGTCCAGGCTGTAGTCGCGCTCGTAAGCTCCTGCGAACAGGAAACTGAAATGGGCATTGGACTTTGCGAGGTCGCGGGACAGCAAGAAGGAAGCGGCCGGCCAAGGGGTCGATATCTTTTGGAGCGCCGTGATGATCGGCGCGACACGTTCTTGCGCTAGAACGATTCGCGGTACGGGTGTTTGTGCGGCAATCGGCCCGAGGCTACCCAGAAACATTCCGAGCAGCAAGATGAACCGTTTGTAGCGCACTGGATGTCTCTTCTGTCTGATTCCTGCTTTTCACGAGCGAAGCGGAGGAATGGACTCCACCCGCCTCTGGGTCCCCTTCGTTATCACCTGAGAATGAGCGGCCGGATTTGGCCCGGGGGAGGAAAGATTGTGGGTAGCGGAAAAAGCCTACGGCGTCGGGGCTCGCCAGTCTGTTCAA
>DATFVD010000579.1:0-6824 GCA_035260505.1 Terriglobales bacterium | reverse complement strand
AATTCCCGCTAAACTATTCTAATTAAAGTACTTAGTTCTATCATCTACATGAATAAGGACTTAGCTGGTTTCCCTGCGATTTGGCGTGCACTTTTCGGGGTGCGGGGTCGCCGCTTTTAACTGCTTGTTGTCCACTTATCGTCTACTTGTCAAAGAGCCGCCGAAGATGGTTTTGCGGCGGATGATGGGTCCGTCTCTGGAGACGGTGCCCGTTCTCGATGCTGTACTGTCGGTGAATTATTGCGCGAATTGCGATTCGG
Organism: Terriglobales bacterium; assembly: GCA_035260505.1. Classification (GTDB taxonomy): domain Bacteria; phylum Acidobacteriota; class Terriglobia; order Terriglobales; family Acidobacteriaceae; genus Acidiflorens. The sequence goes on along the minus strand of DATFVD010000579.1, from coordinate 6,564 downwards.
TGTCTGTGATGACCGTACAAGAAGAATGTGATGAAAAGGCCGGGGCTGGCTTAGGGCTCCGCAGCGTTATGGTGTCCGCAGTTCGGCAGGGCCCCTTCTCGAAAAGCGCGAGAAGGGGCGCACCGCCAGTTATTTCGTGTCAACACTCAAAGACACCCGCGTTATCGTTCCTCGTTTAAAGTCGTCCACCCGCCGCCTTCGCTCTTATCGAGACCCACCCTCGCGATTAGAGCCTAGAACTCATACCGCAAAGCAAACTGCATGACGCGTGGCTGCGTCAGCAGGCTGGTGTAGGCTCCGAAATTCGTTGACTGCTGCGCCAGCGACGTCAGCAGCGCCGACGATCCCACCGACTGAGGATTGAAGCGCGTGAGGTTCGGCACGTTGAACACATCCCAGCGGAATTGCACGCTGTGAGTTTCCCGATAGGGCATCTTCCAGCTCTTGTATAAGCTCATATCCCAATCGGCGTAACCATTCCCACGGAGCACGTTGCGCGAGCCGACCCCGCCGGGGAGGGGTAACGTAAAGTCCTGCTGCGCCGCCTGGGGATCGGCAAACAGGTCGACGCGGCCAGCTCTCTTGTAGGTGCCGGTCCGGGGTTTCGCCGTCATCTGCCCGAGGCCGGTGAGGAACCAGTCTGTCGGCCAGCGTTGCCCGCCATCGATGCTGAAGGGGAACCCGCTGGTCCAGCGAGCGACGCCGGAGGTCTGCCAGCCCCCGATGATGGCGTCCAACCATGCATTAGCGTTGCCCGCCAAGGCCCGGCCTTTGCCAACGGGCAGTTCCGCAATCCAGTTGAGGTTGAACTGGTGAGTGGTATCGAAGTCGGAGACGGCGCGGGCCAGATTCGGGGAAAATGCATTGGCGAGGCGCGTTCCCACCAGGCCGACGTTCTGGTAGCCATAGACAGAGAATCCGACCCGCGACGCGGCCGATGTGACGTCAATGGATTTCGACCAGGAATAGTTCAAGTCAAACTGAATTCCATGGCTGACCTGTTTCCTCAGGTTCACTTGCAGGGCGTGGTAGCTGGAACTTCCAACCGAGCTCCATCCATACATGGAAAAGGCCTGATTGTTGAGGAACTGGCCGGAGCCGGTACCCAGCAGGCCGGCGGGGCCCTTGAAGAAGTAAGACCCTGTATTGGCGTCGTCGTTGAGTCCGCCGTAGCTATCGATGTCTGCCAGGCCGACGATCTCATCGCCAATGACCGAGAGGAGCGGGTTGTAGTAGAGGTCGAACACCGACTCGATCAAGCTGTCGGTTACGCTGGTTCCCGGGTTCGGTACGAAACCGCTAAACGGATCCGTGTAAACCGTCGCGCCAGGACGGAGCGCGGGCAACATGTTAACCCAGTACTGGGCGGTATTTCCAAGCAGTGGATCGGAAGCTTTAATGGAGGCGATCTGCGCCGGCGTAATGGCGGCCTGGTAATAATTTGTAGGATTGCCGCCGTTGTTATCCCGCGCGAACTTCCTCGCGAGCGTCGAAAGAGCCGACGCCGCGGTGTAATAATCGATTCCCGAAATCGGATCCTTAATATTCAATGGCTGAGTCAGGTCGCGTTGCGTGAGCAGATCGCGTCCGAAACGGCCTACATACGATACCTGCAACGAGAAGCGGTGGGGCAGTTCGCGTCCGATGGAAAAGTCCGCGGTATAGGCATGTGGGGTCTTGAGTGTGTTGTCGGTTCCCCACAGGTTGGACTGTGAGTTACGTATGGTCTTCTGCGGAAAGCCTGGCGGGGGCGGGTCCTGCAGGAATTTAACGCCATCGATGTTGTTTACCGGAATCGCATTGATGCCGGTGATTCTCGGCAGATTCTCCGCGCTGGTTACACCAAAGGTACAGCACGTGTTCTGGAGCGTGGTGGAAAAGCCGGAGGCACCGACCTGGTCGAAGCTGTTGATGAGCGCGAATCCCGCGCGGTCGTACACTCGGCTGAAGCCAGCGCGGATCACGGTCCTGTCATTGTCGCCAAAGATTTTCTTGAAGGGCCCGGAATTGAATCTTGGGGAGTAAGCGATCGAGACTCGCGGCGACCAGTCCGTCTTTTCCAGCGGATAGAAACCCGGGCCGTTGTTCGCCGGACCACTCGGACTGAAATCGATCGAATCCATCGCGCCGTAGCCAATACCCTGGTTCATGTTCCTCACGTTTTGGGCGAACTGCGTTCCCAGGCCGAATGTGGTCGAGGCCTGGAAGCCGTTGGTCTCCCACGGCGCCGGAAAGAACGACCACCGCAATCCGTACGTCAGCGTGAGATTCGGTTTGATGCGCCAGGTATCCTGGCCGTAAAACTCGTACGAATCGAGACCATAGCGCCGGTTAACCGGCGCGCCACAAGTTCCGCCAGGACACGCAACTCCCGGCACCACGTTGCCGCCGCGATCCAGGTTGTAGTTCGCAACCACGTCCGAGATCATCCCGTACAAGGACAACAACGGACGATCGTACTGGGTTGCGCTCACAGGCTCAGGCGCACCGACATTGGTCGGATCCAGCGTGCTCGATGTGCCTGCAAAACCAATCGGAGAGGTCCAGTTCGTTGTCCCGAGGGCCAGAGTATTGGAGTGCAGGAAGCTGGTACGCGGGTTCCGGGCGATCTTTATGGAGGTCCCAAACTGAAACGAGTGTGTCCCCTTGGTCCACGAAAAGTCGTCGACAAAGTTGTGCAGCGGCAACTGGAAATTGTGACTGAAGTTAATCCCCTGGTCTAAACCCAGAAACGTGTTCCACTGCTGGTTGGTGTTGCCGATAACCCCAAAACTTTGGCGGGTATATCCCCAATGGAAGGAGTTGACCATCGTTGGGCTGAGAACAACGATGTATCCCAAGGCAAAGCCTTTGCTGTGGTCGGAGATTCTTTGCATGGGAGCACTCGGGTCTAATTCGCCCGGCAATGTCTGGTACTTGCCCGGCAAGAAGGGAGCTCCGGGATTGCGCAAATCATTCAAATTGCCGCGCCAAAACAGATTGTGCTTGCCGTTCGCGGTGAGGTGGTAATCGACACGCGCAATGAACACGTCGTTGTCGAGCTTGGTGGGTGCGCGGAAAACGTATCCGGCGTAATTCAGGCCGTCTCCCGCCGAAAGATCGTTGGTCGGTGTCTGACCCGTGCAGAAAGTCCGGTCGAGATAACCAGTGTGATTGGCAAGGTCGAGCATCGCCGGATCAATCCCGATGCCCTTGGGATCGAGGTTCTGCAGGTCACTGGGAGAGAAAGTCTGGGTTGCGATGCTCTTCGGATCGTTGGGGTCCTTGAGATATTGATAGTTGAGAAAGCCCTGACACATGGAGGGCGTAGGAATCACCCGTTCGGCGCGTTGCTCCTCCCGCTCGCGGGTGCCCTCATAGTTGGCAAAGAAGAACAGCCGGTCTTTTTGAATCGGCCCCCCGATCGCTGCGCCAAAAATATTGCGGTTGAGCTGCAGCGGCTTGTTCGGCAACCCGATATTCTGTTCTGACTGCTTGACGAGATAGTCATTGGCGCTGGTGATTGTATTGCGCAGGTCTTCGTAGAGCGCTCCGTGAAAAGCGTTCGTGCCGCTCCTGGTCACCAGCGCGACTTGTGCGCCAGAACCCTGCCCCTGGTCAGCCCCATAATTCGTCGTGGTCACGCGGAATTCCTGAACCGAATCCTGGGTCACGGGGAGCACCGACGTAAAGGCATATCCGTTCGACTGATCGTTCACGTCGACGTTGTCGAGTGTCACATTGCTCTGATCGCTTCGTGCTCCATTCACAGCGCCATTGCGCGTGTCCTGGTCCTTGTCCCCGATGCGATTGCCCGTGTACGAAACTCCGGCTTGCAAGCTCAGGAGGTCGGGAACATTCCGGCCCTCCAGAGGAATATCCTGCACTTGAGTTTCGTTGAAGGAGTTGCCGAGGGACGCATCGACCAAGTTAATGGCCGGGGCCTCTGACGTCACCGTCAGAATTTCGGTCGCCGCTCCAACCTTCAGCTGAACGTTGGCCGTCGCTGGCGTATTCACAAGCAGGACGAGATCCCTCTGTTCATAACCGCGAAAGCCAGCTGCCTTTACGGTTAGGGTGTAGCTGCCGGAAGGGACAAGAAGGAACTGGTACTCGCCTTGATTTCCGGTCGTCACCGTGCGCTCAGTCCGCGATTCTGCGTTGGCGAGAACAACGTTTGCGCCTATGACGGCCTTCCCGTCGGGATCCGTCACCGTCCCTCGAAGCGAAGTGGTCGCCTGCGTCCAGGCCAGGCTTGTCGCAAGCAGGATCACGACCAGCAGACTTGTCATGCGTTTCCACGAAGGCGTGCAATACGCCACAGCAACGGATCCGGGACGGATCATGAGTGCCTCCAAATTCTTGTTCCGAGCTTTAGGCTCGCCGACACGAGGAACGTTACTAGAATTGCGGAAGGTTAGAACGACAGTAGGTCGCTGTCAAGACACAAGTTCTGATCGACAGGGATGTGCCGCGCGCGCTTGCCGCCGACACCCCGGTTGTTTACTGGTCCGTTACTACAGAGGAGGGACTTTAAATCTCCCATCTCCTAACCCCCCGCCGCCTTGACCCCGCCTCAAGTCGCCCAATAAACTCCGACTGGGGTGCTTCATGGGCAAACTAATCTGGGCTCTGTGTATTGCCGCGGCATTCTCCGGCGCGGCGGCGGCTGACGAAGGGCATCATCACGAGGAGCTCACGCAGGAACAACTGGGCACGGTGCATTTTCCCGTGTCGTGTACTCCGGATGCGCAGAAAACATTCGAAAAGGGTGTCGCGCTGCTGCATTCGTTCTGGTACGAAGAGTCGGAGAAGGCGTTTCTCGACGTCGAAAAGCAGGACACGAAGTGCGCCATGGCGTACTGGGGCGAGGCCATGAGCCTGTGGCATCAGCTCTGGAATCGGCCGGATGCACCAACCATCAAGCGGGCCTCGGGGGAGTTGAAGAAGGCCGGCAAAATGAAGGCTGGGACGACCGAGCGCGAGCGCGATTACATCCAGGCGCTGAAGGCGTTCTATTCCAACAGCAAGAAAGCGGACCACGGCGCGCGGGCGCTGGCTTACTCCGTCGCGATGGAGAAGGTGTACCGGAAGTATCCGGACGACCACGAGGCGGCTGCTTTTTATGCGCTCTCTTTGCTGGCGGCCGAGCCTGATAACGACGCCACGTTTGCCAACCGCAAGGAAGCCGGCGCGGTCCTGGAGAAGCTGTTCGCCGCAGAGCCCAATCATCCCGGAGTTGTGCATTACCTGATCCACAGCTATGACAAGCCCCAGTTGGCGCAGCTTGGCTTGCCCGCCGCTCGCAGATACGCGCAGATCGCTCCCGCGGCTCCGCATGCGCTGCATATGCCGTCGCATATCTTTGCTCGACTTGGACTCTGGCAGGACGACATCAATTCGAATCTGGCGTCGATCGCGGCGACGCGCAAGACGGCGGCGATGCACATGGGTGGCGAAGGGCATCAGTTCCACGCCATGGATTTTCTTGTGTCCGCGTATATGCAGAGTGGACGGGAAGCCGATGCCCTCAAAGTAATCGACGAAGTGAAAGCCATGCCGGCGATGAAAGACATGTACGGGAAGGGATACGATCCTCGTGTCTACGCGCTGGTCGCGTTTCCCGCACGCTATGCGTTGGAGATGCACCACTGGGCTGAAGCGGCTGCTTTGACGCCGGTTCCCGAGGCGCGGTCTGGGGATGGCTCCATTACTTACTGGGCGCGAGCGATTGGCGCTGCCCGTAGTGGCAATGTCTCGCAAGCGCGGATTGATATCGAACACATTGACGGCATTCACAAAACTCTTCTCGATCAGAAGAAGAAAGGCTTTGCCGAAGCTGTCGAGCAGGATCGGAAGGAAGCGGCGGCTTGGCTGGATCATGCGCAAGGCAAGAATGACGATGCCATCGCGGGCTTGCGCGCGATCGCCGAAAAGCAGGAATCGTCGGGGGATGAATCCGATGGCGGAATACCTGCACGGGAAATGCTCGCGGATATGCTGCTCGAGATGAAGCGTCCGGCGGAGGCTCTTGCGGAATATAAGACTGGTTTGAAATTCTTCCCGAATCGCTTCAATAGTCTGTATGGTGCGGCGCAGGCGGCGGAGATGGCGGGACAGGCTTCCGAGGCTACGGAGTATTACGCCGTGCTGGTCAAGACTTGTGAAGGGTCGAGGTCGGAGCGTCCGGAACTGGCGAAGGCGAAGCAGGCGGTGGTGGCGCTGAAGTAGGACTTACTTTTCGACTTATTTCTCAGCGTGTTTCTCAACTTTATTTCTCAACTCTATTTCTCGACTCTCTGCAGGCGAAACAGGAGCGTGCCCCATCCGAGCTTGGCGCGCATTTGCACTGGCGTGTGATTCGCATCGTCCGAATACCACACCCACACCTTGCCCTTGGACCGCAGCGGGCCGGAGGTGGCTTCGGCCGTAACCAGCACGGCCGGGAATGTTCCGGCCGGTACTTTGATCTGCTCGCGCTTGACCACGGTGGCGCGGACGATTGTCGTCTTCCCATCGCTGACTGGAAACTCGTAGCGGGCGCCCGGTTGCAGCGCGAGCGACTGCAGGTAGTAGAAGCCGGTG
>DATFVD010000578.1:0-7100 GCA_035260505.1 Terriglobales bacterium | reverse complement strand
CAGGTTGAAATAAATGGTAGCGCTCAACTCTAAGACCAAGGACAGCCGTACCAATCAGGCACGCATTGCAACCGATGAGTCGAGATTTTTTGATGCGCGCTCCTCCAAGACGATCAGTTCTCACCGAAGAAAGCGCTTTTGTACAAGACGCTGCCTCGAACGCAGGTTGATCCTTGGAGAGCGGAACAGTAGTGAAGGAGGTGGTTGTGGCTAATGCGAACCAACGTACGGTGGCAGTAACCGGAGCTGGCAGCGGGCTTGGGCGAGACATTGCGCTAGGTCTTGCAGCCAAGAACTATCGCGTTTTCGGGACAGCCTTTACGCCAGAGGAGATCGAAGACCTCAACCAGGCGTCTAGTGGAGTGGTAACGCTGGCCATCTGTGACATTACAGACGCGGCCGCGGTTAAGAATTGGGCTCACGACATCGCAACCCAAACGGAAGGGAGTCTCGATCTTCTCATCAACAACGCTGGAATCCTGACTCCCGGCCCCCTGGAGATTCTGCCACTCGATGCGATCCGTCATGAGTTTGAGGTCAATGTGTTTGGCGCTTTGTCCGTCATGAACGCATTCCTGCCAGCGCTTCGGAAGGCGCGCGGCCGCATCGTCCAGATCAGTACCTGGACCGCGAGTCTACCACTTCCTTTCAACGGGCCGTCAGGAGCATCGAAAGCGGCTATCGAAGTGTTTGCGGCGGTCTACCGGGCAGAGTTGAAACATCTGGGCGTTGATGTCGTGGTTGCGCCGGCGGGCAACATGAGGACCGGCGGGCCGGCGAAGACGGCTGCAGCCCTTGCGCGAGTCGCAGACGACATGACGCCGGAACAACGGGAATTGTACGGTCAAACGTTCGCAACCTTCGCGAACGGTCTCAACGTCATGCAGAACAGCGGACTTGATTCTGTCTCTGCCGCGAGCCGGGTCATCGAAATCGCCGAACAAGTACCTGCGCCAAGCCGCGCGCCTATAGGCGAAGACGCGGAAGAGATGCTTCGGTTCGTTCGTGAAAAGTCCGATGCCGAACAGGATGCTCTCCGCCTACAAATTGTCGGCCTGAGCTAGTCGAAAACCAAAAGTCACATTCAACCATCAGGAGTGATCCATGATCGAACTCGTAGACCCCAACGATAGCCGCGCCGTCCGCAACAAGAACAATGTCCTTCGCTTCTATGATCTGGTGATTAACCAGAAAAAGTCGGAGGAATCCATCTCCACATTTATGACTCCTGGCTATATCCAGCACAATCCGTTGATTCCGGATGGCGCTGAAGCCTTGGGAAAGTTCTTCGGCCAGATCACCAAGGAGCGGGCCAATGCTCGCGTCGTCGTCGATAAGATCATTGCGGTTGGCGACTATGTGTTTGCTCACGTGAATTTCCTTAACCTGTTCAACGACGATTCGGAAGATACCGGGATCGCCGGTGTCGATATCTACAAGATGGATTCCGACGGAAGAGCCGTCGAGCATTGGGATACGTTGCAACCGGTTGGTGACCCAAAGAATTCGGCTCCATGGCTCGCTCCCAATGTCCCGCGCGCTAATCCGCACGGCATGTTCTAAACCTCTAAAAGAGAACGTATGAACTACTCAATCATCGGTTCCGGAGCAATCGGTAGCGCCTTGGCTGGCCATTTCGCAAGCAAGGGTATCGAAGTTTCACTTGCCAACAATCGCGGGCCTGGTTCGCTGACGGATATCGTTGGCAAGCTGGGCTCGAAGGTGAAAGCGGCCACCGTCGAGGAATCCATCCTGGCAGACGTCGTGATCCTCGCGGTTCCGTTTCCGGCGGTACCTGATGCAGTTAGCTCGATATCCGACTGGGGAGGTCGCATCGTCATAGATGCTACGAACGCTGTCGATCTCCCAGCTTTTACTCCAACGAACCTGGGTGGGCGGTTATCCAGCGATATCGTGGCCGAGGCTGTTTCCGGCGCGCGTGTAGTGAAGGCGTTCAATACCTTGGCGGCAGCGGCCCTAGCGAGCAATCCGGCCGAGGCCGGCGGACGGCGTGTCATCTTCATGTCCTCCGACGATGCTGATGCGATCGCTACGGTCAGCGCCCTGTGCGAGCGACTGGGCTTCTATCCCATCAATCTCGGACGGATATCTGAGAGCGGTCGTCTCCAGCAGTTTGGCGGACCCTTCTCTGCGCAAAATCTAGTCAGGATTGACTAATTCAAGGAGTCGGCGATACGTAACCGCAAAGATTAGGAGATACAAGATGTCTGTGAAGGGAAAGATGAGTCGAAGCAGCTTGGGGCAAGTGATGCCGGTTCACGCCGATCCCCTCGGCTTCACGAATGCGTCGTTCAGAGCAGTGAATCAAGTGACATTTAGCTACCGGACGAACACCGATGCTGCAGCGGCGCTGCTGCCCACCGAATTGGAGATCGATGAGAACCCTAGGATATCCGCGATGTTCTTGTCATACGGATTCAGCAGCGTCGGTCCATTTCGGGAGTACATTCACATAATTCACGCGCGCTTCCGTGGCGAGGACGTCGGCTTCGTTCCGCACATCTTCATCTCGAACGAACGGGGGATGCTCGCTGGACGAGAAAGAGAAGGCTATCCGAAGCTGCTCGGGGACATTGAATTCGACATGAATCAGCCGAACGTGTACGGACTGATCACGGCCCGGCTTTCCCGCCCCACTGGTTTCGTGCTGGCGCAAGGGCTCTTTCGCCCAAGTGAATTCTTGGGCGAGATCACTGAGGGGAAGCCCACAGTGATTAAGACTCTCGGGCTGAGGGTGGTCGGGTCGGCTGTGCATGGAGGACCGTTGTCGGTATGCGAGTTCGTACCGTCGGCGCTGGAGTTCATCGGCGGTGAGATCTGGTCCGGGGAAGGCTCGTTGCTATTTACAGGTGCTTCGGAGTTCAGCGCCTTGCACCAGTTGCCGATTGTTGGAAGTGTGGAAGCCACCGCTTTCTACAACTCATCGTTTCGGCTACGTCGGCCCGCGGAAACCTATCCGTTCACCGTTTGAGGAACATCCCGTCCCGGGATGGAGGAGGAAGCTATGGGCAGGATTGTTGTCTTTGGTGCAGGCGGTAAAGCGGGCAAGATGATAACGGATGAAGCGGCGCAGCGCGGACACAGCGTCACTGCGACAGTCCGTGACCTGAGCAATGTGCCCGCCTTCGCCGAGGGGGTAAATGAGATCACGGGCGATCCCACCGACATTGTTTCGGTGCGTGCACTGGCAGAGGACGAAGACGTCTTTATCGTCGCCGTCGGGGGCGCGGACAATACGGTCTGGCTGCGCGCGGCGCAGACTCTTATAGAGACGCGCGAAGCGATCCCCGGCCAGGTTCCGCGAATTCTGCATATGGGCGGGAGCTCCACACTATTGACGGCGCAAGGCAGTCATTGCTTCGATCTGCCGGATTTCCCCGAAGCTTATCGCGGTCCCGCCTTGGGGCAAGCGCAGGCGTTGGACTATTACCGCGGTGATACCAACGGGCGGGTTTCCTGGACATACCTTTCTTCGCCGCCGGTCTATTTCGCACCTGGTAAACGGACCGGCAAGTATCGCATCGGGTTGGACCATCCCGTTGAAGATGCGACTGGGCGATCGAGCCTATCCCATGAGGATTTTGCCGTCGCCATGGTTGACGAGGTGGTGCAGAGAAGGTTCATCAACAAGGGATTCACGGTCGGCTATTGATGGAGGAACTCATGAATTCGGTCGTGCCGCTCCGGAAGATCGTTCAACGTACCCGGGGCAACAAGCAAGGTCCCATCATTCGCCTGATGAGTCCGGCCGGTCTTGGCGAGCTCCTAAAACCATTCGTTTTCTTGGACCTCTTCGAAGCTGACATGCGCCGCCTGTCCGGGAGTATGCCGGTGCATCCGCATTCCGGCATAGCAACGGTGACAGTCTTTCCCGAGGGTGACGTGACCTTCGACGATCCGCATTTGGGACACGGCACTATCGGCTACGGTGGCGCCGAATGGGCGCGCGCTGGAGGCGGCATGTGGCACGGCAAGGAGCTCACGGCAGGCACATCAGCCACTGTGCAGGGCTTCCAGCTCTGGATTGCTCTTCCGCCAGGCCTGGAGAACGCGGAACCAGATGTCCAATATGTCGGTAGCGAGGGGACACCAGCCCTCGGCCCGGCGCGCCTCATTGTAGGAGCCTATGCAGGCTCGAAGAGTCCGGTACGCGCACCACAGGGTCTCAACTATCTCCTGATAACCCTGAAACCCGGCGAACGCTGGACCTATGAGCCTCCTCCTGGTCATACAATCGCTTGGGTCGCACTCAGCAAGGGCGCTCTAAGCGTGGGCGAAATCCTATTGAAAGGTGATCTCGCAGTCTTTGAAAACAGCGATGCGCCGATCACATTGGAGAGTGAGAACGGCGCAACCTTCGTTCTCGGGTCCGCCGTTCCGCATCGATACCCGCTGCACCTCGGCTCGCATTCGGTCCATACCTCGGCCGAGACACTTGCCGCGGCGGAGCGGAAAATCCGTGAACTGAAACAGCGTTTGGATGCGACGGGTGATCGCAGCACAAAATCAGGTTCGACGCCTGTGTTCCGAACATGACAGTAAAGGAGAGCAGTATGTCTTCCCAGATAGAAGAGAACAAAGCACTCATCCGTCGTTTCTTCAACGCCATCGAAAGCGGCAACCTCCAGGTCCTGGACGAGATCGTCGCGGAGGGTTACGACGATCATCTGGCTGGGCAGAGTCCAGGGCGAGAGACCCTCAAAAAGTATTTCGCTGGACTTCGTGCCGCGTTTCCAGATCTAACGCTGCCGATTGCGGCGATTTTGGCTGAGGGTGACCGCGTCGCTGTCTTGAATTCCGTTCGAGGTACGCACAAGGGCGATTTCAGTGGCCTCAAGGCCACTGGCAGAAGCATCGACGCGATGGCCTTTCAACTCTACCGCGTTGAAAACGGACAACTGGCGGAGCACTGGGAAGTCGCGGACTATGCGCTGCTCATGCGGCAGCTTGAAGGTTGATTGCGTGTTGACGCACAAGCTGGTTGCTTGAGAGTAGCTTCGCTTGCCGGGCGAAGCGTTTTGCATTGAACAAAGACCGAATGAAAGGATGCTACCCGCTATTACAAAGAGCTCATCAGTTGCGTCGCGATCGCTGGGGATACTCAAGATGGTCGGTTTTGCCTGCGCAGGTCTGAGCGTTCTCCTGCCGCTTTCCAGTCGTATCTTTGCGCAGTCAACCTGCCCCAACAGTCCGCCGCCCTATGGACTGCTGCGGCAGGACGAAGACTACCGGTATCTCAGCAATCCAACGTGCCGGCACGACTATTGGGATCGCCTCAAGTACGTGCCCCTCGGAGCAAACGAGGATAGGTATCTCACCTTTGGCGGTGAGATCCGCGAGTGGTACGAAGGCTTCCGCAATGCGAGTTGGGGTCTCGGCACGCAAGATCACGACGGCTATCTTTTACAACGCCTTTCAACGTACTTCGACATTCATGCCGCGCCTCGCCTCCGATTCTTCGTTCAACTCACGAGTGCTATCGAAGCTGGACGAACTGGCGGCCCAAGACCGGTGACCGATGAGTCAAAGCTATTTCTTGAAGAGGGATTCGCTGATATTGCTCTTTCGAAGAAAAGCAATAAGCCGGTGGTGTTGCGCCTCGGACGGCAGCAATTTGAGCTTGGCTCCGGACGATTCGTCGACGTCAGAGAAGGGCCCAACGTCCGCCAGGCGTTCGACGGAGCGTCTCTGAAATGGAAGACCTCCACATGGACTGTCGATGGGCTCGCCGTAAAGCCTGTGCTGAACGGCAACGGCGTTCTTGATGCGCCCCCGAATCACGGCTCTGCTTTTTGGGGCGTTTATGCCGTTCGTCCCTTGTCGAAGATCAAGGGCGGAAACATTGATCTCTACTATCTTGGGCTCGCCCGGAAGAATGCTGCATTCGAAGAAGGTTCCCAGAACGAGTTGCGCCATACGGTGGGTGGAAGGTTCTGGGGCGGGCGAAACGGCTGGAGCTATAACAGCGAAACCATGTTCCAATGGGGTTCGTTTGGCTCCAAAGGCATACGCGCATGGGCTACCACTCACGACACCGCATATACCTTTCTATCCGCCGCGCTTCACCCTCAGATTGGCGCCACGGCGGGCATAGCCAGCGGCAACCGCGGAGGTTCTGGGGCGCCGCTGGGAACGTTCAATCCTCTCTTCCCCACGGGCTTTTACTTTGGCCAAGGCGGCATCAGCCTCCTCGGCCCCTCGAATCTCTTCGAAGCTGGTCCCCATATCACTTTGCAGCTCACGCGATCGCTCAGCCTGATTGCGGACGACCATACGTTCTGGCGGACTAGCCTCGAAGACGGCGTGTATGGACTCGGCGTCAATCTACTGGTTCCCGGACAACGCAATTCTGGGCGTTACATCGGGAACCAGCCGTCGGTTGGGGTGTACTGGAACGCGAGCCGTCATCTTTCGATATCCACGGCCTACGGCCATTTTTTCGTCGGTCGATTTATGACTCGGGCGTCGCCACCAGGCAAACCCGTGGATTATGCCGCTGTATGGGCGACCTATAAGTTCTAGTAGTTCTGATTCCCCGGCAGCGATCGTTGTCGGCCAACAACGAAGCAATCTCGCTAAAACGCTGCTGAAGGTTCTGCAGGAAAGCAACTATGGCAATCGGCATCGACAGTTTTGCAGCCATCCTCCCCGATCTGAGATCCCTCTCGGAATGCGCAGCTGCGCAGAACTTCCTGGAGTCGCCAAACGAAAATACGTTTGCAGCAGCGTTTCATGTTTCGCTCCCCAATTGACGTCGTTCTTTAGTGCTCGCGGCTGCGAGACGGTGCTGATCGGCAAACGGCGTAGTTAATGTTAGGTCGCGGCGTGCACTTCCAGCGTCACGGAACATAGCGGAACGCTCCGCAACAGAGCGCGCTGTTAACGCTGATTAATCCTGAGCAATCAATAAAGCCAAATATTACTTAACTTTACAGGCAGATTATCCTTCTAAGCCCGCGCTCAGCAGCGCTCTGCGTCTAGTGAATCAGGCGATTGATGAAGGCCGCGCGGCAATACAGGGGATTCACACGGCTTCAACTGCGCCCTCGAGTCTCGAGCACGCCTTCTCGAACCTACTA
>DATFVD010000577.1:0-8460 GCA_035260505.1 Terriglobales bacterium | reverse complement strand
GCAACCTTGCACTCCGCCCAGCTCGCAAGCTACCCGCGCTCTTACCGTCTCCATCGGCGTCGCCGCCTTCGAGGAAACCACCGATCGCGTCGACCTTCTCCTCAAGTTCGCCGACGACGCCCTCTACCAGGCCAAGCGCGCTGGCCGCAACCGCGTCGTCGCCGCCCGCCCCGCCGCTGCTTTGCCCTCTTCCGATTCCCCCGTTTCCCTCCCCCTCACTCTCGCCTCCTCCCAAGACACCTAGCAACTCCCGACAATCGACCTTTCAGAGGCCCCTTCTCTAGAGGGGCGTGCCACTCTCCAGTGAAGCTCCTTTTTTTAGGCCTCTGGTCTGAAGAAACGTCGGCCTCTGTGGCCGATTTCGGGAAGCTGACGGACGAATCAGAAAGTAAAACCGTCCTGGAAACGCTGGATCGGATAACTGATGAAATCCAGCACCTGAGCGGTTATAAGGGGAGCCAGGAGAAGGCGGCTCACCCACCAAGTTTAACGAAAGCTTGCGAACGAACACTGGCGGGAGCCGTGAGGCCCTATCATGACCGGGCTGGGCGACACAGGAAACAAAGCCCCGGGATTTGAGTTCCGAGGTGCCCACCACGCGCTACACGCTATGAATCAAAAGTCTTGTCGGGTGGGAGCCGGCTCACCACTAACCAGTAAAGTCCCAGAGTCTTGACCATCTGCCTGAACTGCTCAAAATCGACCGGCTTCTGGATGTAACTATTGACGCCGAGTTTATAACTCTCAATCACATCTCGCTCTTCCCCGGATGAAGTCATTACTACCACTGGAATAGCACGCGTCTCTGGCCTCGACTTGATCTCGCGGAGGACGTCCAGTCCGCTGACCTTCGGCAGTTTCAGGTCCAGCAGAACGAGCTTGGGCGGATGCAGGGACGAGCGAGCGCTAAATTCTCCCCGGCAAAACAGGAAATCGATGGCCTCCGCACCGTCGCGTGCTACCACGACTTGGTTCCTGAGATTTTCACGTTGAAGTTCCCGCAGCGTCAATCGCACATCTTGCGGGTCGTCCTCAACCAACAGAATTTCTACCGCGTCTTCCATCAGGATTTTCCTCCTGTCACTATAACCCGCCGATCTTGAGACTCTTTCTTCTCGGGTGTCGCGAGAGTGAAGCGGAAAGTGGCTCCCTTGTCGATCTCCGCCTCTGCCCAGATGCGGCCTCCATGCTTGTGAATGATCCGCTGCACCGTAGCGAGCCCGACTCCAGTCCCCTCGAAGTCCTCCTTGCGGTGGAGGCGCTGAAAAACCCCAAATAGTTTGTCAGCATACTTCATACTAAAGCCCACTCCATTATCTCGTACAAAGATGACCGGATGGCCTTCCACGGTTGCCTGCCCAACCTCGATCACTGCAGGTTTGCGTGGACGCGAGTACTTAACGGCGTTCGCTATAAGGTTGAAAAATACCTGCCTCATAAGTCCGGGATCGCAGTCTGCAAAGGGCAACTCGCTGACCTGCCAGCGAATATCCCGGCCGTGGGTTTCCTCCTTGAGGCTCAGCAAAACCTCCTCCACCAGCGAGTTCAGGGCGGTGACCTGGATTCTCAGTTCCTGGCGTCCGACGCGCGCGAGACTAAGCAGGTCATCGACCAGTTGACCCATGTGTCGAGTGCTATCCACGATATGATGCACATACTCCTGCGCGGCAGGAGTGATCCCCGGCCCGAAATCTTCCACGAGCGCCTTGGAAAAGCCCTGAATGTGACGTAGCGGAGCTCGAAGATCGTGTGCTACCGAATACGTAAAGGCTTCCAGTTCCTTATTCGCGTCGCCCAATTCCACATTTGCTTTTCTCAGCTCGGCGGCCTGCTCGCGAATAGCCTCTTCGGCTCGTTTGCGAGACGTGATGTCGTGTACGAAAGCATTGAAGATAAAGCCGTTTGGGGATCGGAGAGGTGCGATGGTCAGTTCTACCGGAAATTCATGTTCATCCCGGTGCAAAGCAGTAATCTCAGTTCGCTTGTTCAACAAGGGACCCTCACCGGTAGTCAGGAAATGTTTGAGACCACGTCGGTGCCCTTCCCGGTGTTGCGGGGGGATGATCAAGTCGGCCAATCGGCGGGTTATCGCTTCTTCACGCGACCATCCGAAGGTGATCTCAGCTTGACGATTCCAGTCCACAATTTTTCCGTCGGAGTCCATCGCGATGAAAGCATCTAACGCCCTTTCGACGACCAGACGTGTTCGCTCCTGGCTCACACGGATTGACTCTTCGGCCTTCTTGCGCTCGGTGATATCGCGAATGGCGCTCGAAACCAACACGCCCTCTTCTGTCTCCAGTGGACTGAGACTGATCTCTATAGGAAATTCGTGCCCATCCTTATGCAGGCCGTACAGTTCCAGGCCCGCCCCCATCGGTCGCACCCGAGGTTCAACGAAAAAACTCGTGCGGTGTCCCGGATGCCTCCCCCGGAACCGTTCCGGCACCAGCATCTCAATCTCATGATCGAGCAAGTCTTGACGTTGGTGGCCGAACAATTTCTCGACCTGCGCATTGACCAGAACAATCTTCCCCTCTCGATTCACCACCACCATCGCATCGGGGGCGGCTTCCAGCAGCCCACGGAACTTGGCCTCAGCTCGTTTGCGCTCGGTGATGTCTCGAATGGCGCTCGAAACTAATACGCCCTCCTCGGTCTCCAGCGGACTGAGGCTGATCTCTACGGGGAACTCGTGCCCATCTCTGTGCAAGCCGTACAGTTCAATCCCTGCTCCCATCGGTCGCACCCGGGGCTCACCGAAGAAGCCGGTCCGATGTCCCGGGTGCCTCCCTCGGAAGCGTTGTGGCACCAACATCTCAATTTCGCGATCCAATATGTCTTCACGCCGATAACCGAACAGCTTCTCGACTTGCGCATTGACGAGAACAATCTTCCCCTCTCGATTTACCACCACCATGGCATCTGGGGCAGCTTCCAACAATCCTTGAAATCTCAGCACCGCGCGTTTTCGGGCAGTGACCTCTCCTTCGAGTTTCTTGTTCGCAGCTTCTAGCTCCGCAGTGCGTTGGGCTACCCGCTCTTCCAGTCGTTGGTTGAGCCTCCCTATTTCTGCTTCAGCATGTCTTCGCTCACTGTCGGTGCGATCCAGGGATCTCGCGTTCCACCAAACCAATGATACGAACACTGCAGTGAGCAGGATGGTGTAGAGTGCGCGGCCAAAGCCCACGCCGTAAAGCTGTTCCTCTTGGCCTCGGACTCTCAACCAGCCCAGAATGAAGGGAATCACCAATGCCGCCGGCACTAAGCGACGTGCCAGACCGCCGCCCAAGCTATTGCTCGTGAAAATGCTCATCAGGCCATCGTCGGCACGCGCCATCAGGATACCGGCCGAGACAGCAACGAATGCGAGTGCAGTGTGCAACGCAGTCGATTGGTATGGAGTAATCTGATAAAGGGACGGGATTCCATATGCGTAGCCCATCAGGGCTAACATAGCGACGAAACCGACCACCAGAGCCAGAAACTCCGCCGGTCGGTGGCGTCGGGTTTTGACATCGAGGGACAGTAACGCCAAGCCGGTCAGAAGGAAGTTGAGTGCAGTACTGGATGCCATCCGACCAGGCAACAATCCAGAGTCTTGCGCGGTATCGTGGATCAAGAGTTGATCGATATGAAGGTTCCAGCCAAATACGTATTCGCAAAGTGTAAGCAGGCCGATCAGGGTTACGACGCCTGCGAGTGCCTGAATAGCCTGGCGTTGCCACGCCTGTGGAGTATCTTGCGTTGCAAGTTTTAGAGCGATTCCCGCAAGCGAGAGCCCCAACGCCGTGTTCGCTCTCATTGTGGCTAGACCAGGGAAGACACTCTTCAGTGCTTGGATATCGAATGCCCAGCCAACGAGGACAACGACCCCAAGCAGGGAAACGCCGATTCCCACCATCCCGGCGGAGGATTTGAGTCGATCTACGCGAGGATTTGGACTCTGCATGCACCCACCATCGGCAACTTCTGGCTCGCAGATCTCAGATTAAAGCCCCAAATGCTTATTGGAGCAAAAGATTTTTTAGCTTTCCGAAATCGGGAACACGAGCCTCCGCACGTCATTGGTGTGATTTTCAAGTCACCAATTCTACGAGGCATTAACTGACACTGAAGTTGTCTCGCGCACAGACGGTGAGGTTCGAAAGAAACACCGCGCCTCGCTGGTGCGCATAAGGGTATGATTTGAAGATAAATGCGAGGCGCGGTTAGAAACGGGAGGCTTGCCATCGGGACCGGATCCCAGTTCGGGTGGTTACCCAATCATCGACGTCGATTAACGTCGTTGCCCAGCTAACTCTCATTTTCTACGCAACTCCAACTAGCACGAATAAGGCCAAGAGCATGGGCAGAGAGGCCCCCGGTGAACTGCCCATATTTTTCAATGATCTGTGACCGTGCAGGACAAAGTTGAAACGGCGCGGAGTCCTTTTGGGTGTCTTAATCCTGAACACTCTGTGCAATCCTCGCTCAGCCGGTGCGGTTCTTAGCTTCCGTTCCCGACCTTTAGTTGGGCGAGAAACTGGTACAGTGTTGCGCGGGATATGCCCAGAATCTCGGCTGCCTGCGACTTGTTCCCACCCACACGTTCCAACACGCGCATCGCATGCCGCCTTTGCAACACCTCCAGAGAAATCAGATCCTCGTCTTGCCCAACAATATCCCCGGGCGCGCCGTGTAGGAGTTCTCGCAGATCTCCGATGTCAATAACAGGCCCATCTACCATCATGCAAGCATTGCCAATGACATTTTCAAGCTCACGGACGTTGCCCGGCCACGAGTAAATCCCCATACGTGCTTGTGCCCGACGCGTTATGCCCGTCACTGGCTTCTTGAACTCCGCTGCAAACTTCTCCAGGAAATGTCGCTGCAACAGGGGCATATCCTCTCGTCTGTCCACCAAGCGGGGCAGCATGATATTGACCATCGTCAACCGGTAATAAAGATCTTCCCTAAACCTGCCCTCGCTTACCAGTGACCGCAGGTCGCGATTCGTGGCCGCGATCACGCGCACTTCGACTGTTCTGGGAACAGGCGAACCGACGCGCTGGATCTCGCTGTTTTGCAAAACGCGGAGCAGCTTTGCTTGTGCCGCCAAAGGTAACTCACCGATCTCATCGAGAAACACGGTGCCGCGATTCGCATATTCGAACACCCCAAGCTTGTCTTGAGTAGCGCCGGTAAATGCACCTCGCACGTAGCCGAATAGTTCACTCTCGACCAATGTTTCAACAATTGCCGAACAGTTGCAGACAGCAAAAGGGCCCGAAGAAGCCGGGCTTAGATGATGCAGGGCGTGCGCCACCAACTCTTTACCGGTTCCCGTAGCTCCGGTTACGAGGACATTTCGGAAATGTGGGGCGACTCTTGCAATTTTCGCAAAAACCTCAAGCATCAACGGGCTGCGTCCTACTATCCCCTCAAATTGACAGGCATCGAGTAGTTCGTGCTCAAGTTGGTGGGTCTTCTGACGGTTCGCAGCGTCCGACAACAGTGCCGCAACCCGCCGTCGAAGCTTCTCCACGTTAAGCGGCTTGTTAAGATAATCACTGGCTCCTTTCTGAACCGCCTCGACAGCTGATTCGGTAGAATAATGCGCGGTCATTAGAATGACATCCGCGCCCGGATCCGCAGCGAGGATCCTCTCCAATACTTCCAATCCGTGAACTCCCGGCATCATTAGGTCAAGAAGTACGATTTGGGGACGAGTCCGTTTGAACATCTCCAAGCCGACCTGGGGATCGTTAGCCGTGAGAATCTCTAGGCCATCGTGGGCCAGGGCATCTTTGATGAACTCCAGGCTCTGTCCATCATCATCAATTGCCAGAAGCTTGGGGGATTGATGTTCGGTCACTGAACAACCTCGACTGGCAACGGCACGCGCTACCGCTCTCAACACCAGCGTGCTTAGCTCGACCGACGCATTTTTTGGCTTGCCGGCCAGCGTATCAAAGCCAATCGGCTCTGTCACGCCGTTCCGCGTGAACATCGGAATATAGAACGCGCGATCGACGGAAACAGGACAGATGCTCGACAAATAAAGAGCCATCGGCGCTAAACACATGCCGAAAATGCCAACATTCGGGCAACCGCGCCGAAGTTCCGGCAACCGTGCCGAGGCTCCGGCAACCGTGCCGAACTTTTGGCATGCCATATTGAAACCCCGACGCCACAGAGGTCCACTTTGGCGCTGTTCCATTTTCGTAAGTATGCAACGATGGAGCTTGGCATCATCCTATTGTGATATAGGTTGATTTTAACGCGATCTTTGAACATGCGATCCTTCCCCGGATTTGGCGTCACTAGACGCGGTCTGTACTCACTGGTTGTGCGGGCAGGCATGATCCTGTCAGTTGCTCGAGATGGGTCTGCAACCGGTCGAACCTCCGGAAACAAGTGCGAAACAGGATCCTCACATTTCGCCAACCCGTGGGTCGGCCGTGTTCATTAGGAATTAGATGGTTCCATAGGTGGTCTGGACAAAACTGGTGAGCCCTTTGCTCCAACTTCCGGATACGACGTCAATTCGAACCGTGGATTTGTCCCTTCTCTCAACTCTGAGCTCTCAACTCCACCGGGAAGTTTGAGCGGTGACAAGGGCATGACGTCGCAAAAGCGTGACCGCCAGAGAATATTGCTGCTCGAGGACAACAGCGCTGACGCGAAACTGTCTTTGCGGGAGTTGGCCCGAGCAGGATTTGATATAGACAGCGAAGTAGTCTCCACTTCGAAAGAATTCATCGAACAGCTTCACTCTCAGCGATACGACCTCATACTCGCCGACTATCGCTTGCCGGACTGGACTGGTTTGGATGCCCTACGCTGGGTACGGAGCTCAGGTTTTGACATTCCATTCATTCTTGTCACCGGCACTCTGGGCGACGACATCGCAGTGCAGTGCATCAAGGAAGGAGCTACCGACTATGTGCTCAAGGATAAACTGGACCGCCTTCCGCGGGCGTGTCGGCGTGCCCTGGAAGAGAAGCAGCTGCGTCTGGAGCGCGACCGGGCCGAAAACGAGCTACGGGAATCAGAGCAGCAGTACCGGCTCTTATTCGATACCAATCCGTTGCCCATGTGGGTTTTCGACCGCGAAACTCTGGCCTTTCTGGCTGTGAATGAAGCCGCCGTAAGACACTACGGCTTCTCGCGGCAGGAGTTCTTCGCGATGACGATCAAAGACATAAGACCGGAGGAGGACACTCCCGTCCTTCTCCAAGCCATCCCGCGGCCGGGAGGAGGCCTTAACAGCATCGAGGTGTGGAGACACCGCAAAAAAGATGGCGCTGTCATTGATGTTGAAATCACAAGCCACGCGCTGCCCTTTCGTGGAAGACAAGCTGAACTCGTCCTCGCTCACGACGTCACCGACCAGAAACGAAATCAGGAGAGACTAAGGCAGTCGGAAGAGCGATTTGGTAAAGCCTTCCGATCCAGCCCCCTGGGGATCACGATAATCACCGTGACTGAGTCGCGCTATCTCGACGTCAACGACGCATTCCTTCAGATAACGGGATACGGGCGCGGGGATGTGGTCGGTCGTACTACGAATGAACTGGAGATCTGGGTTGACCCAGATGAGCGCGCCGCAATGCGCCAGCAGTTGACTGAATCGGGAAGAATCATTGCGTTTCGAGCGAAGCTCAGAACACGTTCTGGAGACATCAGACTTTCGGACGTTTCAGCTGAGCTGATCGATTTGGATGGAGCGCCCTGTGTATTGGCGATAATTCACGATATTACGGAAGCGAAGCGTTTGGAGGAGCAGTTTCTGCAGGCTCAGAAAATGGAAGCGGTTGGCAGACTAGCCGGTGGTCTGGCACATGACTTTAACAACATGCTCGGCGTTATCATCGGCTACAGCGAACTCTTACAAGAGCGCTTTGAAACTGGTCCAGCGCGTAAGGGGGTTGACGAAATAAAGAAGGCAGGGCAACGTGCCGCTTCGCTAACGCGCCAGCTTTTGGCGTTTAGCCGACAGCAGGTCTTGACACCACGAATTCTTAATCTCAATGCCGTCGTGGATAACTTGAACACGATGCTGCGCCACATGATTGGGGAGGACGTCGAACTGATCTTCACTCCGGGAGCATCGCTGGGCAATGTGAGAGCGGATTTAGTTCAGGTTGAACAAATTATCATGAACTTGGCCGTGAACGCTCGTGATGCCATGCCTCGAGGTGGAAAATTCGCCATCGAGACGAGCAACGCCGACTTGGACGCGACATTTGCTGACAGTCATCCCTCGGTTCGACCCGGTTCTTATGTCTTACTGGCAGTGAGCGATACAGGATTTGGAATGGATCAGGACACCATGGTCCGGATCTTTGAGCCTTTCTTTACCACCAAGGGACCAGGAAAAGGCACAGGGCTCGGACTCTCGATGGTGCATGGCGTTGTGAACCAGAGCGGCGGCTCCATTTGGGTATACAGCGAACCAGGAAAGGGCGCGACATT
>DATFVD010000576.1:0-3647 GCA_035260505.1 Terriglobales bacterium | reverse complement strand
CTCATCCGACTTGGCCGCAAGAATGCCTCGGTACTCGCAAGCAGCATCACCAGCACTCTGGTAGGTGCCGTCACACTTTCGAATATTGCAAACCAGGATGATGAAGCTCGGAGGATTCTAATGAGTGCCAAGACATCGTTGAAGGAGCAGTCGCGTATAGTATGCAAGTGAAACCTCATTTATTTTTCTGTTATTTGCGAGGTCTCGGCGGCAGCCGGGCGAGGAAATCTGACAGTCCCAGGAACTGTGGAACAGATTCCGTTAGGGACGAAAAACGCCGGCGTTTTTTGTTCCGAAGCGGAATCGACAAGCGCTTCGGACTACCACGGCGTAAGAAGGCGGGTGTCAAGAGCCCCGCTTGCGGGGGCGCTCCGGAGATAAGTGTCTGGCCTTGGCCGGACCAAGCGAAGCGCAGTTATGCCAGAGCGCGGTACTCTTGACAGTTGCCGCCCCAGAATCGCGTCCTTGGCCATCTTGGCGATTCGGAATTTGACGACCGTTTTGGCTGGGATTTTGATCTTCTGCTGCGTTTTGGGATTGAAGCCTGTGCGAGCCTTCCTCTTTTGCTTTACTAACTTGCCAAAACCCGGCAAGACGAATTCTCCGTTCTTCTTAATCGCTTTGTAGGCGAGGTTGCTCAGCGTATTGAGAAAAGCTGCGGCGGTCTTTTTGTCGGTCTGCGTGGCTGCGAGTGCGATTTGAAGTTCAGTCTTGGTCATCTCTTAAGTCATGGTTTATGGCAGCGGAATTTGATGATTTCAAGAAAATCGCAGTGCAACTTAAGAGGCTCCACTCCTCATACAGGCATTTCTACGTCGATAGAGGATCTGCAGAAGCGCCGTCAAAAAGGAAGGAATTCGACCTTACCAGTATCCAAGTCGTAGCGTGCCGCGACGATCTTGAGTTTTCCGGAATGCACCCGTTCTGCCAGGATTGGTTTCGCGTTTTGCAATTGTTTGGCAACGTCGATTGCTTGAGCGCGCACGGCATTTTCGACCGGATCGCCTGGCTTGCCTTTAGTCTGTTCGACTGCCGGCTCGATGGCCTTTAAAACAGTCGCGATGTGTCCGGGTTCTTTGGTGACGGCCACGGCCGCCGAGACCGCGCCGCAACGCTCGTGACCGAGGACTACAATCAGGGAGCTGCCGAGATGCTCGACAGCGTATTCAATGCTGCCCAAGGCGGTAGCGTCCACTACCTCTCCGGCGGTGCGGACGACAAAGATATCACCGAGACCCTGGTCGAATACGATCTCGGGACCGACGCGAGAATCCGAACAACCGACGATGATCGCAAAAGGCATTTGGTGTTTTGCGACCGCACGGCGGGCTTCGGCGACCTGTCCGGAAGCAACATGGGTCATGTGGCCGAAGACGAAACGGGTATTGCCCTGCATGAGGCGTTTGAGCGCTTCGTCTGGGCTCACGTTCGATGGTCCGGCGGCGAAGGAACTGGCCAGGGCGCCAAGGAGGAAGGCGGAAGCCGTGATCTGTGCGATGTTAGGGCTTTTGATTTTTGCTTTCATGGGTTGTTGCTCACTTTATGAGCACTAGCTTATGGCGCGCCAGCTTTTGTCGAACCAGGGTTCCGGCGGGCTGTAGAGAGGCAGGGACACCAACGGTGTTCATGCTCTTCCTAATTGGCAGGTGAAGCAGTAAATGAATTCTGCCTTCCTTGTCTTCGACTTGGTAGGAGGGAACGCCGGTTTTGAGTGCGAGCGAGGCGCCTAAAGTCGGATCAATCCAGAACTTGATGACAGTGAAAAGACGGTCATAGTCTACGATTTAAGTACAGTGCGACAGCTTCAGTGCCGAGTTGAGAACTGGGGCCGGTGCCATCAGACCGGGATGCGTTGATAGGCGGGTAGTTGAACCCGTGCTCGTCACCCATCAGGTGAAGGGCTGAGCGGGTTGAACCGGAAGTTTCGGGAGCCCGGTCCGTGGCTCTTGCGATTGACCTCGGCCGCTGGCGGAGCCCATCGAGAGATGCCAGCGCGAATCCTGTCGGTAGCGCGGCTGCGGGATAGCATCCCAGTGATTCCGCCATTACGGAAGGCCGCTTGGCGGCCCTGACGGACCGGGTGCCTCTCCTACGCTACTAGCTCGTTCAACGATCTGCTGCACGTTGTCGAGTAGCGCTTCGAGCACCAGGTCGTGTCGGGGCTGGATGCGGTCGCGCCAGATCGCCTCGTACTCGCCAAAGACCTCGCCGTCGATCGTGTGCCGGAGCACGGTCCCATCCTTGACTGGTTGGACTTCGAACCAATGCTCGCCGCGAAGCTCCGGCGGGCTGACGACTCGGAAGGCGCGCACGGCACCGGGTCGGTCGAACTCCTGCCAGCTCATCGTCCCGGTCTGCAACAGCTCACCGTCGGGGTACGGGGCGGGTGAGATCTGCACGGGCCAGATTCCGTCCAGATCGGCGACGATCGCCTCCAGCTGCCCTGGAGAGGCTTCAATCGTCCGCTCGTGGACATTACTGATCTTCACGACGACAAATGATATGCCAAATGTCAGACAGCGCGCCAGCGCAATTGCATGACCCTAGGGTACTATAGCCATTCGATCCATTTGAGTCGAACCGGTGCTGGTCGCCCAGGTCAAGTTTACCGAGTTGACGCTCGATGACCAGCTTCGTCAGCCCGTCTTCCTGGGACTGAGAACTGAGGAACAGGCCAAGGACGTCGTTCGTGAATAGACAAACGTTCTGTCAGCAAATAGCGGTCCTTGAACCCCTCCTGCATGGCTTCGCCTACCTCTTTTTCATTTCGGTATCGTTCTGCGGAATCGAATTGACGAAATCCTGTTTCCAGCGCGACCCTGATCGCCTTTTTGGTGTCGATGGCGTCGGGAATCAGCGTGCCAAAATCGAGCGCGGGGATCACACCGGATCGATTGGTGAGGGGTATCTTCGTATAGCGAAGGTTGTCGCGTTCTGTCGTCGTTTCCATATGCGCCAGCCTACTCCGGAATCCTCGCACTTTCTGTCCGCGCGCCGTGCGAAATTGCCACCGAGGCGGTCTGACCGATTCGCAGCTCTGTTGGTGCCGAACTGTCGACTTGAATGCGTACGGGAAACCTCTGTGGTAGCCGAACCCAATCGATGGTTGGACTGACCGAGGGCAGCAAGGCTGTGCCTTGACCTGAGGAACCGTCCGTCACGAAAATGCCCCAGCCCACACTGCGAACTGTTCCCCTAAACGGTAGATCTTCATTCCCCATTAGCGAGATTGTCGCTGTATCACCAGTAGAGATGTGCCGGAGTTGCGTTTCCTTGAAGTACGCGGCGATCCAGTACGAATCCCTGTCTACAAGCGCCATAACTTGCTGTCCAGTCAACGCATAGGCGCCTTCGCTGATATCCAGGTTCGTTACCTCGCCGTTGACCGAGGCATAGACCTTCGTGTAACTAAGTTTCAATTCGGACGTTAGTAGATTTGCTTTAGCTGCAGCTAGATTTGCCTGCGCACTGTCGTAATTGTCCTGGGCGTCTTGGTATTCCTGCAATGCATTTACCTTTTTCTGAAACAACTCAGTCTGTCTATCCAGCTCCTGCTTCCTCTGGGTTGAGGCTGCTTTCGCAGCCAGTACTTGTGCCTTTGCCTGTTCGACCGCGGCGTGGTAATCCGCCGGATCGATCTCAAAGAG
>DATFVD010000575.1:0-6958 GCA_035260505.1 Terriglobales bacterium | reverse complement strand
AAATCTCGATAGCCGCGATGCTGACGATTTGCATTTGTCTGGTGACATTGACGGCGCAACCCATGTGGGGGCAAGCGGTATACGGCAGCATCATCGGCACAGTGACTGACCCGCAAGGGGCGGCCGTCGCGAACGCCAAGGTGACAGTCCTCGATCAGCGCAAAGGTACGTCGGACACGACGACTACCAATGAGAGCGGGAATTATTCCGTCACTCACTTGATTCCGGATGTGTACACCGTTCGCGTCGAGTCTAAGGGCTTCAAGATCACCGAGCAAAAGGATGTGATTGTCTCCGCTGACGCGGCTGCGAACGTACCGTTGCAGTTCCAGGTGGGCGGCACGTCTGAGACCGTCGAGGTCACCGCTGAGGCTCCGCAACTCAAGACCGACCGCGCCGACGTGGCAACAGAGTTCAATGCGATGCAGGTTGCGGATATGCCCATCCTCAACCGCAACTTCACGACGTTGCAGCTTATGGCTCCGGGTTCGCAGCGGATGGGATGGGCCCACGCAGCCACGGAAAATCCCCAAGGCAGCCAGCAGATCGTGACGCAGGGCCAGCACTTCAGCGGCACCGCCTTTGAACTCGACGGCACCGATAACCAGGATCCGATTCTTGGCATCATCGTCGTCAATCCAAACCTGGACGCGGTGACGGAAGCCAAAGTCGCGTTGCAGAACTACGACGCCGAGTTTGGCAAGGCAGTAGGCAGCGTGGTAACGGCGCAGACGAAGTCAGGCAGTAACGACATTCACGGCAGCGGATTCTATTTCCGCCGCACGGACGCCCTACAGGCCCGTGATCCATTTACGCAAGATCCCGGGGTGGCTCTTCCACACTCGCGCTGGCAGCAGTTCGGTGGCACCGTTGGCGGTGCGGTCATCAAGAATAAGCTGTTCTATTTCGCCGACTACCAGGGCACTCGGCAGTCCAAAGGCATCAGTGGCCGCTTCACCATGCCGACGTCAACCGTTCTATCGACATGCAACCCGAGCAACCCTACCGGGTTCTGCAATCTGAACGACTATTTTGGAACAACAACTGGCGGAGGTAAGATTTATGATCCCCTTACTGGCGATTCATCAGGTGCTGGACGCACGCCCTTTTGTGGCGCTGGAGGCAACCACTTTGATCTTGTTAACAAGTTTTTGGTTTGCAATGATTCAAGTCAACAAAATTGGATTCCGTTGACTCTGGCGCTGGCCACCGCGAATGGCTACAAGAGTTTCGTATCCCCCGCAGCGATGAACGTCCTAGCGGCGCTTCCTCTTGCGCAGCCGAACACTCTTGAGAATAACTTTGTAGGTTCCGGTTCCGGTCCGCTAACCCAAAACAGCTTCGATACCCGCATCGACTACTCCATGACTTCGAGCATCAATGTGTTTGGGCGATTCAGTCTCGACTATTTCAAACTGTCAGGCACACCCCTGCTTGGCAAAATGGGGGGACCGGGCAACGGCGGAGGCGACTCAGCTCCAGGTTTGGCAGGCAGTTCCATCACCCACAACTACAGCTTATCCACCGGACTGACCAAAACGATCAGCAGCACATTACTGACGGATGTCCGCTTCGGCTGGTTCAAGTACAATCCGATAACGCAAAAGCCGGACGGCGGCGCTCCCATGACAGCGTTCGGAATCCCCGGTGCCAATAATCCGAGCGATCCGAAAACCGCGGGTCTGGGTTTCTTTTCCCTGGGCGGTGATCCGATCGTGGGCCAGGGTTGCACTGACAACAATGGCGGTGCCGGCTGCGTAATTTCCAGCTTCGGCGACGGCCTTGGCCCCGCTCGTTGCAATTGCCCACTGACGGAAAGCGAGCAGCAGGTCCAATTTGTGAACAATTGGACCAAAACCAAAGGCAACCACATTATCAAGTTTGGCGGCGATATTCGCTACGCGCTGAACCTTCGAATCCCGAGCGACAACAACCGAACCGGGGAGTACAACTTTAGCCCCGAAGCAACGGCGGATTTCACCAGTATACCGGGAGTACAGGTTCCGGGAGGCAACGGTCTGGATTTGGCCACTTTTCTGCTGGGCGATGTCACCCGCTTGGTGCGTTATGTCAATAACCCCGCTGTCCCCCCTCCCGCAGAACGGCAGAAGCGCTGGTTCTTCTACGGGCAGGATACGTGGAGAGCAACGCCCAGGCTGACCCTCAATTTTGGGCTGCGCTGGGAAATCTACTTCCCCGAAACCGTCAATGCGAAGGGCGGCGGAGGCTTTGCCAATATTACTGACCTCGGCGGAACGGGCGCCATCCGCGTCGCTGGCTATGGCGGGATTGGCTCCAACGGCAATGTCAAAAATGATTGGCACGCATTTGCGCCCCGCTTGGGAATCGCGTACCAGGCGACCCCGAAAACCGTAGTTCGGATGGGCTACGGCCGCAGCTACGACATCGGCGTGTTCGGTTCCAATTTCGGACATACAGTCACACAAAACCTGCCGGTATTGCTGAAACAGAACTACGATGCCAGTAACTTCCCGCCGTCCGGCTTTGCTGGGGCGTTTGGTAATAGGATCCCGGTTTTCACTCTGGACAACGGGCCGAACTCGGTTCCCGGTATTGATCCGGCAACTGCTTTTCCCGCAATTCCCTCCAACGGAATCTTTCCGTTCAGTTCCCTCGGCGGCACGATCAGCGGCGTGCACATCCGGCCGCCTAAACAGGCTCTGCCACGGGTGGATGCTTATAACGTCACGGTTCAGCGTCAGTTGACCAACAGCATTTCGTTGGAAGTTGCTTATGTGGGAAGCAAGGGCACGCACGGGTTCGCGGGCAACGGGCCGAATTACGACGTGAATCCGCCTTCCATGGCGCTATATGGCGTCATTGATCCCCTCACGTGCACGCCTGGACCTTGCCAAACCTACTCCCAGAACCTGCGCCGCCCACTCTGCAGGCCTATCTTGGCGACCGATACTTGCACTGGAATTACGTACGGCTTGGGCAACTACTACGGCAATGACGCCGCCAGCACCTACAATGCGTTCGAGGTGAAGGTGGAGAAGCGGTTCGCGAGGGGCCTGCAATTCATCTCTCACTACACCTATTCTCACGCCAGCGGCTATGACAGCAACTACTATGCGATCGATCACAAGATCGCGTGGGGTCCGGTGGACTTCAACCGCGATCACATGTGGGTCTTCAGCCCGGTCTACGAACTGCCCTTCGGGAAAGGCAAACAGTTCATGGGTGATAGCGGCCGTGTGCTCGACTACGTGGTCGGTGGATGGACGGTGAGTAACAGCACCTCCTGGGGCAGCGGTCTGCCCTGGACTCCCCAATTTTCGCAATGCGGCAGTGAAGAGGATGTGGGCGTCTGCCGTCCCGACAAGGGCACCGGTTCATTCCACACCGGAGTCTCAGGGCATATTAACCTGGCTAACCATAACCTGACGTTTTACACGCCAGTTCCGGACATCACGGCGAATCCAGGCGGCCCCTTTGCCGATCCGACGAAAGGGCACCTGGGTAATATCGGGCGCAACTCGTTCCATGGACCGCGGGCTTTCACCTCTGACCTGTCGATCGTGAAGAAGTTCCCGGTCTACGAGCGGTTCAATGTGCAGTTCCGCACCGATGTCTTCAACCTGTTCAACCACGCGGCTTACGCAAATCCCAACACCACGATCGACGGCACCGGCACCAACGACGGCAAGATCACCAGCCTTCAGTTTGGTTACCCGATGCGTCAGATCCAGTTTGCATTGCGGTTCGATTTCTAGACCTGACCTAAGGAAAGTTTCTCTGAGGGAGTCTGATTCAGACTCCCTCTTTTTTGTGTTCTAATCGACGCATATCTTCCGGGTGAGTTTTTGATATCTGTGCCCAAACCTCTGCTGGCCTTTCTTCTTGTCGCGATGGCTTGCGCGGGACAAGAGGCGCAGGACGCGAAGCCACTTTCTCCCTCCTCAACCTCTTCCCCGCCCTCCGAGTTTGCCTCGGTTGAACTCCTGCTTCGCCAGGGCAAGTACGACGAGGCGATTGCGGAGCTGCAAAGTCTGGCGGCAAAAATCCCGGCGCCAAAAAACATCGCCCGGGAACTCGGTGCGGCATATTACAAAAAAGGTGACTACCTGAGAGCGGCGGAGTACCTGAAGACAGCCCAATCCGAGGACCCCAAAGACAGCGAATCGATTCAGTTGCTCGGCCTTTCTTATTACCTCGCCGGCCGGCCGGCGGACGCCATCCCCTACCTTGAGAAAGTCCAGACCTGGTTTCCCCGCGCCAATGTGGATGCGGCTTACATTCTCGGGATCTGCTACATCCAGACCAAGGATTACGCCAGGGCGCGCATTGCTTTTGCGCACATGTTCGATGTGCCGGCGGATTCGGCGGCGGGGTACCTGTTTACTGCACGCATGCTGCTGCGGCAGGAATTCGATCCGGTGGCGGAAGAGTATGCACAGAAGGCCACGACGCTCGATCCAAAGCTGCCTGGGGCGCACCTGATGCTCGGGGAGTTGTATCTCTATAAATCGCGCGTTCCCGAGGCGATCGAGCAGTTCCAGAAAGAACTGAGCCTGAATCCCGCGAACGCCAATGCTTACTACAAGCTGGCCGACGCCTATTCGCGAATTCAGAAATATGATGACGCCGAACGGTTGTTGCAGCGGTCGATCTGGTTGGACGCTACCTCGACCGGTCCGTACATTTTGATGGGCAAGGTTCTGGAAAAAAAAGGCGAGTTCGAACTCGCGGTGCGGGCGCTGCGGCGCGCGGCTGCCATGGACCCAAACAATGCCATCACCCATCATCTGCTCGGCCAGACGTACCGCGACATGGGTAGGAAGGAAGAAGCCGAGACGGAGTTGAAGATTTCGGAGCAACTGAGCACCAAGCAGGATTCACATCCGTAAGCTCTGTTGCCGTAACAAATTTGTTGGTAGAGCGCCGGGCGTCCCCGCCCGGCGAGCGAGACGTCCGTCTCTCCATCTTACTTATTGACTCACTCGCTTAGGGTGCCAGCTTCTCCACGGCATCTTTTGGCAGAGCGTGCAGTAGTTCGAGAAAGGCACCGTTGGTCCAGCCGAAGCCCACAACATTTTCCTGATATCCCACGGTCACCGGGGATTCCGACGAGCGGGTGACCACGTTGTATTTTTCCCGTATGGTGCCGTCGCGCTGAAAATTCTCGATCACTGTGGACAAGAACTTATACGAAAGGCGATCGGCTTCGGCGTTGTAACCGTAACGCCGTAATCCCTGGATGGCGAGCATTTCAACGGGAGCCCAGCCGTAAGGGTAATCCCATTGCGCGCCGGAGTTTTCGGGGCTCATGGCCAAGCCTCCGGGCTGCTCGAAGACGGGCAGGTTCTTTGCGACGGCAGCGGCTTGTTCTGGCGTCGCAAGGCCCGCCCACAGCGGGTAATACGTGGTGAGATAGCGATAGCTCGATTTCTTGCCGCTGGTAAAGTCGTAGTCGAAGAAGAAACCACGGTCTCCATCCCAGAGATATTGCTGTATGCGACTCCTGCGCTTCTCCGCTCGCGCTCTCCAGGTCTTCGCTTCGGACTCCTTGCCGATCTTCACGCTGATTTGATCCATGTCGGTTTCCGTCTTGTAAAGCAGGCTGTTCAAGCAGACGGGAGCGTAGTGATGAGTGGCCGAGCCATATGATCCGAAACGGAAGGAAATGTCGAAGCCGGATTCGCGCATGGAGCGGTCGCCCTTGTAGTAGTCAGCGCTGAGACGAACCTCATGCTGAGGCTCGCACGCCGGGTTTGCCATGGTCGTCGAGACATCGCAGACCGTGATGCCATAGCTTGACCCTGGGGCGGCAGCACCTTGGGCTCGACCATGCTCACGCGAACCTTGTTCTACCAGATAGTGATCCGCTTGTTCGGGATGAACCATGAAGTAGCTGACCACCTTGCGGTAAAAACCGCCTTCGTCCTGCAGGCCCTCGGCTGGCGGGCCCTCGCCAAAATCGTAATAACGCGCAAGCGAGGTTGTGCCGGCAAGATGCGGATCACGAGTCCACATGGAATAGTCCTTCTCCAGATACCCGTATGCTCGCGCCAGCCATGCGGGGTCGGCGTGACCTGCCTGTTTTTCGGCGTCATAGACGGCCAGTACCATCGAACTCAGAAAGGGCGGCTGGGAACGCGTCAGATAATAGGTTCGGTTCGCGTTCAGCAGAGCGCCGTAGTTTTCAATCTCGAAGAAAAAGTTTTCGACCATGCCACGGGCGAGGTCGATCCGGCCGTCGCGCAGCAGTCCCAGGATGATGAAGTAGCTGTCCCAGCCGTACATTTCGTTGAAGCGTCCGCCGGGCACCACGTACTTGTTCTCCAGATAGAGCAAACCGTGAGGATGGATTGCGCTGGTGTCGATTTCGCCAAGTTGATGAATTGGCTTGGGCAGGTGCTCAATGTCAACGTTACACGCGGTATGAAGTTTTTCAACGGCGGGCGGAGCGGCGAGTCCCGCTGGAAGATAGATTACGGGGTGGACCTTCATCTTGGGATCGACCACCGACGCGCAGTCCGTCATGGAACGCGTGAGGTTGTCCCAACCTGCGGCGATGTATTGGCGTATGGACTGAAGGCCGACTATCGGCTTGTTCTGTTCCTGAGCCCGGGTGTCTAGTGGGCAGGCAAGCAGAAGCAGGAAGAACATCCGTCGTAAGAAGAGTTTTCTAGTGTTCATGGCTGTTGGCAGCCAACATCATAACGCCGATGGGCAGATTTTCTGATGACATTCGCATCGCGGCCGAGACCTTGTTTCGCTAGCCGCCGCCGGAGCGCTCCCACAGGCAACACCGCGGCTTCCCTTTTGCTGCGAGTGCACTTTTAATCATTGATTTTTTCTGTATGATAGCCGTCTGGACCAGATGGATTCCTAACCAGGACGGCTTGAGAATGAGAATGTGTACGCGTTACTACCGCTCTGTATTCTTGTCTCTCTTACTTTTTCTCTCATTTGCCTCGACTCTCTCCCTTCA
>DATFVD010000574.1:0-3143 GCA_035260505.1 Terriglobales bacterium | reverse complement strand
CATATATGTGCTTCCTCGCCTTATCTCGTTATTTCGAGACTCAATGAGCTACTTGTTGGCTTTGGTCAGCCGCCAGGCGTCCAATGTGTTCAGCCGCGCCTGCCAGTGATGGACCGGCCGCTTCGTGCCCCTGGTTCTCAGCGTGAATGAATGTCACATCGGTGAGACCGATGAATCCGAAAATGTGACGCAAATAGGGTTCCTGAAAATCGAACTTCTCTGTGAGAGTGCCCTTTTGATAGGCGCCGCCTCGCGCGGTGACGACAATTACTCTTTTGTTGCTAAGAAGTCCGCGCGCACCGCTTGGTCCATAATCAAGCGTCTTCCCTATCCTCACAATCTGATCGATCCACGCCTTGAGGGAAGAAGGAATCGCGAAGTTGTACATAGGCGCGCCAATTACGATGGTGTCTGCTGCCTGCAGTTCTTCGATCAAGCGATCAGAGGTGGACAGATAATTCCTCTGAGCAGGAGTCATCTGCGACGGTTCGAGGAGTGTCCCGCCCCAATGATCGGTAATGTGCGGCAAGATGGTTGTCGCGAGGTCTCTCTGTATGACCTCGCCATCGGGGTGGTTCTTCTTCCATTCCTCGACGAACTTGGCTGTCAGTTGCCGGGTTACCGAACTGGACCGGGCACTGGAATCAACTTGAAGTAGTTTCATATGCACCTCTTGGGCCGTGTGATTCATCCAAACTGATAGAGTAGATGTCCGCACCGGTGGACGGGGCCCATCATCTAGTCCAGATAACTTGTCTAATCGTCCAATGAAAGAGGTTTAATTTGGACCCACTTACAGATTTGTTCAATACCATGCACGTGGCCAGCGTTGTGCACGCCCGCCTGGAGGCCACCGCGCCTTGGGGCCTTAGCCGTGGAGCTGAGGAAGCGAATGAAGCAGTGGCGCATGCGTCTGCCTTGAGGAATTTGCCGTCCCAGTTCGCGCACTTCGGCATGGTTTCGCGTGGCAATTGCTGGCTCAGCGTAAAAGGGATGCCGGAGCCAATTCCGCTCACCGGCGGAGATTGCTTCCTGTTAGCACCGGCCAGCACATACGCCTTGCGGGACAACCCACGCACACGCGCGCGCAGCTTTTGTGAGGCCGCACCTAAAAATCGCAGCAACGTAATCCATTACGGCGGAGGTGGCGTCCCGACCACCCTGATCTCGGGATGGTTCAGCTTTGGCCAGACGAGCGTCAAGCCCCTAAAACGTTTGCTGCCAGAGTTGATACTGGTCAAAGCAGATCAAGCCCAAACCCTCGCACTCCACGCGACTTTGCAATTGCTCGCATCGGAAATGGCAGAGCCAGCGCCTGGCTCGGAAGTAATGGTCAACCGGCTAGCGGATATTTTATTCATCCAGTGTGTCCGCGCCCACATAGCATCGAGTTCCGAAAATTGTAAAAGCGGATGGCTGCGCGCCATCTTCGATTCAAAACTCGGAGAGGCGCTCAAAGCGATGCACGAGAGAGTCGAGAATCCGTGGACTGTGGAAACACTGGCGGCTTCGGCAGGTATGTCTCGCTCAGCTTTTGCATTGAGATTTAAAGAACTGCTTGGGGAAACGCCACTCGAATATTTGACTAAGTGGCGAATGTACAAGGCGACCGGCTTTCTGCGGGAAGATGATAGGAAGCTCTTCGAGGTAGCAAAGTCTGTCGGCTACGACTCTGACGCGGCGTTTAGCAAGGCTTTCAAACGTGTCTTCGGTATCGGGCCTAGAGAATATCGGCGAAGTGCCGCAGAGGCGCGTCGAAGTTGAGGCGGCGATGTCGTTTCTGAATGGATGGTCAGCGACCCGGAAGTTACCGCCCAGAAACCAGCCTGTAGAGGCAACCTCTAGCCAGACCTGATTAAGTTGGCGCTGACGGGACAAGCCCCGTCTCTACCGCCGGAAGTCAGGGAACTGGAGTGTTTCCGCAGCCGGTGGATCTGCTCCCACGCCCTGTGTGGGGAACGGTTCCGATCTCAGGCGCGCGCCGGCGCCGACCCGAATACCGTAGCTACCAGGATCTCGATTTCCTCGACAGCTTCATCGAGTTCAAAGGTGAAGCGCGCCAGGTCTAAACCTTCGAGATCGCGGTGATCCTTCAGGAGAACCGACCATGCCGGGTCGGCGATCAAATCCACCTTGTGCCGCTCATAATACCCATAGCCCAAGCCACGCATGCGGCAGAGAAGGTCGCTCAGGTGCACCAGGGCCACGAGCGGCCTGACCTTCTGGCTTTGTTCGACGGAGTGATGATGGGCGATCACTTCAATGATATCGTCGGCCAGCTTCCATTTTTCAGCCAGGGCCCGACCGGTCTCGCAATGGGTGAAGCCCATGGTGGCTTGTTCTGCCTCGCCCAGCGGAATTTCCTGCTGGCGGCCGGTCTCCATCGCCGTGGCGAATTCCTTGGGAAAAGCCAGGCAGTTCACCATAAAACCGAGGTCATGCAGAAGGCCCGCCATGTAAGCCTGTTCGCTATCCGCAGCGGCTAACTTCTCGCTGAATTTCCGGCACACCATGGCACAGCCCAGCGAGTGTCTCCAGAATACGGCGGGGTCTAGCGCCCACTTTTTTGCGGGGAAAGCCTGCCCCAGGCAGCAGGTGAGAAGAATGGTTTCGACGCGACGCAGGCCGAGGGTAATCACGGCTCCCTTGATGGACTTGGGCGCCTGCGCCAGGCCGAACAAGGGGGAACCGGCGAGACGGAGGCATTGCCCGGCAATGGTGTTGTCGTAAGACACCAGGCGTACCACTTCGTCCACCTTCACGTCTTCGGCGGATTTGCTCAACAGCTTCAGCAGGGGAAGAAAGACCGCCGGGATGGCGGGCATGGTTTCGATCTGCTGCACGCGCTCACGAATCTTGGCGTCGATGGATGTAGTCATAGTTTGCCACTGCTCAGGGATGGTTTCCAATACGCGATGGTGCCGGGAAAATGGACCAGGTGAAACTGGGCATTCAATTTCATCAGCGACTCCGAGGTCCCGAGAAAGAAGTAACCGCCAAAATTAAGATTGGTGAAAAAATTGTTGACCACCTTCGTCTTCGAGGCGGCGTCAAAATAGATGAGAACATTGCAGCAGAAAATCAGATCCATGCCCTTCATAAAAAGCGTCTTGGAGTCGTCCTGCAGGTTCAGGCGGCTGAAC
>DATFVD010000573.1:0-2848 GCA_035260505.1 Terriglobales bacterium | reverse complement strand
GAAGCCGTAGTCGTTAATGCGCGCAAAGCAGCTCAACGACGAAATCAGTCCGATGTTCGGACCTTCCGGCGTTTCAATCGGGCAGATGCGTCCGTAGTGCGTCGGGTGGACATCGCGAACTTCAAATCCAGCGCGTTCGCGCGACAATCCGCCCGGCCCCAGGGCCGACAGACGCCGCTTGTGCGTAATTTCCGACAGCGGGTTCGTCTGATCCATGAACTGCGACAACTGCGAGGATCCGAAGAACTCGCGAATCGCCGCCATCACTGGTTTAGCGTTGACCAGATCGTGCGGCATGGCCGTCGACATTTCCTGGTACACGCTCATCTTCTCCTTGATTGCGCGTTCCATGCGGACCAGGCCGATGCGGAACTGGTTTTCGAGCAACTCGCCAACCGCTCGAACCCGGCGGTTGCCCAGGTGATCGATGTCGTCCACTGCGCCGATGTTCTTGCGCAGCTTGAGCAGATACTTGATCGTCGCGTAAAAATCCGTGGGATCAAGGGTGCGTTGTTCCAGGCTCGTCGCATCCTGGTTTTCGAACAGCTTGATGTTGAACTTCAACCGTCCCACGCGCGAGAAGTCATACTTGCGCGGATCGAAGAACATGCCCTGGAACAACGCCGTAGCTGTGTCCAGCGTCGGCGGATCGCCAGGCCGCAGTTTGCGATAAATTTCGATCAGAGCTTCCGATGGACTGACAACGGAATCGCGGCGCAGGGTCTGGCTGATTACCGTGCCCACGTCGTCGCGCTCCGGGAAGAACACGCTCAGCTCGACCACGCCCGATTCCAGAATCTTTGCGACTTTGTCGGCCGTGATTTCCGAGTTGGCCTCGAGCAGCACCTCACCGCTCGTGGTGTCGACGATGTCGCTGGCCGCCCACGCGCCTTCCAGATCGGTCGTGTCCACTTCGATTTCAGTGATCTTCGCCTTCTGAATTTCCTTCAGGGTCGCAGCGGTGATCTTGCGGCCGGAGTGCGCAACTTCGTCACCCGACTTCGACTTGATGTTGTGCGCGAGCTTCATGCCCAGCAGATTCGTGGCCTTTTCGCTCGCCGGATCCAGCGTCCAGAACAGCTTCTTGTCGCGGACGATCAGCCGATCCGTGGTGTAGAAAGTCTTCAGGATATCTTCGCCGGAACGCAGGCCCAGCGCGCGTAGGAAAATCGTGCCCAGAAATTTGCGCTTGCGATCGATGCGCACGTACAGAACGTTCTTCTGGTCGTACTCGAATTCAACCCACGAACCGCGGTAAGGAATGATCTTTCCCAGGAAGTAAGTGCGGTTCGCCGCCGTCTCGAAGAACACGCCCGGCGAGCGGTGCAACTGGCTGACAATGACGCGCTCGGTTCCATTGATAATGAATGTGCCGTTCTGCGTCATCAGGGGAACGTCGCCGAAGAAGACTTCCTGCTCCTTGATGTCGCGGATGGAACGGTTACCGGCCTCATCCTTGTCCCAGATGGTGAGCCGCATCGTGACTTTGAGCGGAGCGGAGTAGGTCATGCCGCGCTCTTCGCATTCCGCCACGTCGTACTTCAACTGCAGCCCAACCGGATCGCCGCACTTGTTGCAGAAGTCGGGAGTGTTCGCGTTGTAGGTGCCGCACTTGTGGCACAGAACTTCGCCGGGATGAAACGGGTCCGTGATCACCGTCGATCCGCAATTCTTACAAGTCGTGCGCAGGTGATGCAGCCCTTTCAGGTGGCCGCATTTGCACTCCCAGTTGCCAATCGCGAAGTCCACAAACTCAAGCTGCGAAACATTGCGGAAGTCGGTAATCGGAAACACCGACTGAAATACCGCCTGCAGCCCGCCGTCTTCGCGTTCGCTGGGCAGTTTATCCATCTGCAGGAAGCGGTCATAGGAGCGCTTCTGAACCTCGATCAGGTTCGGGATCTGGATGGTTGCTGGAATTTTGGAAAAATCGAAACGCTTGCGATGGATATTGTGCTTTGCCATTCTTAGGAACTCCTGCTTTCAGGCAGCCTGGGGCTGCGGTACCGAGCGGGATGAGAGCGCAAAAAGTCGCGCCCCAATATTGCTAACGAGCTAACGAGCGGTGTATGCGCAAAAAAAGACAGAGGCTCCCGCAAGGACGAGTTTGTCCTCGGGCGCCACGTACGACGCTTACTCTTGAATAACTTTTAAAGTTCCGCGCCAGTTCAAAGGCCTGTTCCGTCCCGCCGCCCGCGGGACCGGCTGCCATACTTCATTCCAGCGACCCGGTTCCATTCCGCTTCCTGGGTCTATTTGGAGGATGCGGGTCGCCGTCGCCTCGCAGTGAAGCCAGGGTAAGCGGGTTATTTATTAGATAATAACACCACTACCCGGGATTCAGCTAGTGTTCGGTCAAATAATTGCAAGTGGTGGCGATTGGCGGGCGTCCGAGCCCGCCGCCACCATCCTGCGCAAAGCGAAGGACCTCTTCCGCCCCTATTTGACTTCGACAACCGCGCCCGCTTCAGTGAACTTCTTCTTGATGGTCTCGGCTTCGTCCTTCGAAACCCCTTCTTTAATGCTCTTGGGAGCGCCATCCACCAGGTCTTTCGCCTCTTTCAAGCCCAGGCTGGTGACCTCGCGTACGGCCTTGATTACGTTGATCTTATTCGCGCCCACTTCCTTCAGCACGACCGTGAACTCGGTCTTTTCTTCAGCCGGGGCCGCTGCGCCCGCCGCTGCACCGCCGGCAACCATCACCGGGGCCGCTGCCGCCGCCGAAACGCCCAGACGCGATTCCAGTTTCTTGACCAGCTCTGCCGCTTCCAGCAACGACAGGCTAACAATTGACTCTTCCAACTGCTGTATATCCGCCATGTGAATCTCTCCGCTTTATGTAAGATTT
>DATFVD010000572.1:0-17402 GCA_035260505.1 Terriglobales bacterium | reverse complement strand
ATCGCTGGCAAGGCGCGCACCTCAGGTCAGCGCTTAGATCCGGCACCTAACGGCTGCGATTAGAATCGAAGCCAAGCGAAGCGCATCGAGGCGCTTCGGTGTCTCTGGTGTGTATTGGCCTTGTGCCCTTGTCGGCTGCTGTATCACATGGGGTGTGTTCCGAGGCGCATGAGGTCTAACCGGAATGTATGGCCCGCCGCTTCGCCGCAAGCGAAATGTATCCGGGTTCCACGGTGCGGATTAGTACCGAGAAGTCGGCCAACCTTCCACAACCGCGCACCCAGCTCAAGGAGTGGGCTCAATGCCAATACGATCATTAACGGCTGATCGAATCCGCTGCTTGCAGCCAAGGTAGCGTTCGGTCGTTTGCACTGAAACGTGTCCCAAAAGGAATTGGATCTGCTCCAACTCCCCGCCCGAAGCATGGCAGAGTCGAGCACAGGTCCGTCGCAGATCGTGCGGCGCCAACTTCGGCACGCCAATGCACTTGGCGGATTCCTTCACTATGTGCCAAACCGCCTTTACCGTGATGCCATCTCCCCATGCTTTTCCTACTTTGTTGACCCTGCGAAAAAGCCTTCCTCGATCAATGCCGGCCGCAGCAAGCCACACTTCTAGTTCGCTTTTCACCCAGTCCGGAACCGGAACCGTTCGAACGTGGCCTCCCTTACCCATCACGTCGACGATGGCCCAGTGTTCCTCCCGCTGCTGGAGATGATCCAGCGTCAATGCGACGGCTTCGTGTCTTCTCAGCCCACACGCGAGCAGGAGAGCCAACAAAGCGCGGTCTCGTTTTCCTTTGAGCCGCTCGCCATCAGGCGCTTTCCAAAGCGCTTGCCCCTGCTCTGCAGTCAGCCAGTTGCCAAGGCGAACGCCTAACTTCTTCACGCCTTTAACGCGACGAATACCCGCTGCTAGGTCGGCGCTCAGCAGACCGCAATCGGCTGCCTCATACGCAAGACGGCGTACGGCACCTAGTCGTAGATTGACCGTGCCAGGCGCGAGTTGACGAGATTCGAGATGAGATCGGTAACGCATGACGACTATTCTATTGAATGCCAAGCGCGGTTCCGAACAATCCCAATCAACGAATTCATCGATCGCGTGACGATATCCCCACCGCGCATCCTGAGAAGTGAGGCTGTTCAAAACTGCGGTTTTGGAGTGTTCGAGATCAAGCAGGCGCAACACGGACCTGGTGCTGCCGCGTCTTCTTCTGGAAGTTGGTCTGTGCTTCATGATCGGTGGCCTCCATGCCATCGATCAATGATTAGAGTGGTTTCGTAGCGGGTAACATTAGGTTTGCCCGTAACTCGTCCGCAATGCGCAAAGCGGTTAGCCACCGATGGCGCTCTCAAGTGAGGCGATGTATAAATTGTTCTGTGACACGGTAATTTTTCGCCCCCACTCATCGTCTTCAGAATGTACGCAATTCTTTTAGTCGTGGAGGTGGCTTCTTGCTTTGGCTGGACGATTTGGTTCGGGACCTGAGATACGGATTTCGCATGGCCCGGAATGCGAAGCTGATCTCGATTGCCGTCGTGCTGACGCTGGCCGTGGGTATCGGGATCAATACCGGCGTGTTTACCCTCATCAACGGGCTGCTGCTTCGCCCCCGCACCGATTCCGATCCGGCAACCTTCGCCCGATTGTACGCCCAGTATTGGTTGCGGGGAAATCCGCTTGGACTGGGCGGCCAATTTTCCGTAGCTGCTTACCACGCGATTCAGCGCGAATCGAAAGTGCTCCAGGCACTCGCTGCATGGCGTACGGATGGAGCCTTGATCGAGGAAGAGGCGACACCCAGCCTGGCCCTGGAAGTTTCTTGCAACTTCTTCTCGGTTTACGGCTTGACTCGGCCGAGTCTCGGACGCCTGTTCGGCCCTGACGACTGCTCATCGGCCTCAGAGGAACAGGTAGTCGTGCTCTCAGAAGAGGCATGGCGCAGCCGCTTTGCTGCCGATCCGCACATCCTTGGAAAAGTGATTCTACTGAACCGGCAGCCCTTCGCGGTAATCGGTATTACCCCGATGGATTTTGCCGGCAGACTCCGCGGTCCTGGAATCTGGGTGCCTTACACCATGCAGCATCGGCTCACTGGGAATGAGGACATCTTTCGCGCGGAACGAACACCCGCGTTGTGGCTGGAAGGGAGGCTGCGTCCGGGCAGCACTCGCGAGCAACTTGCGGCGGAGGCGGATGTCATCGCAGAGCGGGTTCCCGCGTTCGATTCCGACTTAAAACAGCGCGTGCTCGTCACCAGCGGAGCTCTCATCGAAGATCCAAACGTGCGCGCCAACTCCTTCTGGATCCTGTTGCTGATAGGCACCGGGGCCGCGCTGCTGCTGCTCGTAAGCTGCGCCAGTGGGGCGGTGTTGCTGCTTTCCCGCGCCGTAGCGCGTCGGAAGGAAATCGCCGTGCGCATCTCGCTGGGCGCGGCAGGCCGGCGGGTGCTCCGGCAACTTCTTTCCGAGAACCTGCTGCTGGCGGCAGTAGCCGGGGCACTCAGCCTCTATCTTGCCTTGCAAATACCCAAGGCTTTTCAAAAGCTTGTTCCTGCAATGCCTCACTATTCGTTCACACTCGATTGGCATGTCTTCGGCTATCTCGCCGCAATCACTTTGGCTGCTGCTATTTTCGCTGGGATAGCGCCCGCCGCCGAATGCCTCAGGCAGGACGTATGGCTTTCGCTGAAGGGGCAGAACCTTTCGCTGTCAGCCGTACATGCGCGTTGGAAGCTGCAGGATCTGTTGGTAATCGCACAGGTTGCCTTTAGCGTCGTGCTGATGGTCACATCCGTAATGTTTTGCCGCGCCGTGCTCTCCCTCTTCAATGCGGAGCCGGGTTTTGAAACACGACACGTGCTCGCAGTTCCGTTGGAGCTTAGGCTGGAACGCTATGATCCGGCTGAAACGGAAGGTTTCTACCGAACGTTGCAGGAGCGTCTTGAGAGTACGCCGTTGGTCGACGCCGTTGCCACCAGCAGCATATCTCCCCTGACGGGAGAGGGCGAAGAAGGAGTAGGGCTCGGCACCGAGTTTCGTCTTCCCACGGCGGCATCGGGGGAGACCCACAGCGCTACGGTCAGAGTTGTCTCGCAGAATTATTTCGCCACGGTCGGCATTCCCCTGGTACATGGCAGCGTATTCCGCAATACTCCAGCTGATGAAAATGCAGTAATGGTCTCCCAATCGTTCGCAGCCGCATTTTGGCCTGGGCAAGATCCGATTGGCAGGGAGGTCATTACGCCAGAGGGTAAGCGTCTGCGCGTGCTCGGGATTGTCCGTGACACCTACACCGGATTCACTCGCCAGCCCGATGGCCCTTGCATTTATATGCTGCGAACCATTCCGGCTCGCGGTGATCTCGTTCTCGTTCGCTTCCGCGGTGATGCCGATCCCATCGCGGCAGCGGTGAAACATATTGCGCGCGATCTCGATCCGCAGATGCTGGTGCTTTCCAGCACGCTGCGGGCGCAGATGGACTATAACGCCGAGCAAGGATGGGTAATCGGCAAGATGCTGTTGTTTGTAGCTGGCGTAGCGGGTTTCCTGGCCCTGCTCGGAATCTATGGAGCAGTGGGTTATTCGGTGACGAGGAGGACTCGCGAGTTCGGAATTCGCGCGGCTCTCGGCGCCAACCCGCGTGAGCTCATGAGGCTGGTGTTCAGTTACGGTGTGCGCCCAGTGATCGCAGGAACACTGGCCGGAGCGATATTCGCGCTCCTCTTCTCGTT
Source organism: Terriglobales bacterium (assembly GCA_035260505.1). Lineage (GTDB taxonomy): Bacteria > Acidobacteriota > Terriglobia > Terriglobales > Acidobacteriaceae > Acidiflorens. The sequence goes on along the minus strand of DATFVD010000572.1, from coordinate 13,666 downwards.
TATCCTTGTGAACGCTCTTCGTCGCGCGCCGTTGCCGCTGAACCCAACCAGTCCGGTGTCGTACGGACTTGTATGCGCTTCGCTGATCGTCTCGGCGCTTGTCGCGATGATCGGCCATGCGCGACGCGCCGCTCGCATTCAACCCCTAGTTGCGCTGCGCGAAGAATAAAGAGGGAGCTGCCATCGGTCCGATTCCTAAGTTAATGGGCCCATCAGTCTGCTAACGACCAGCTCCGAGTAGATCGTCGGCCAGCCGGAAGTAATCCAGTGTAAGCTTTGACTCGCAGAGTCTCCGGGTGTATAGCCTTTCGGGGTTCCCGCACGACGAATCGTTTGCAAATTCAGGAGCCAAGAAAATGACAGTTCAGTCCTGGGTCGCTTCTTGTTCTGCGGCGTTCCTGCTTTTTATCGGATACACCGCGAACACTTCTGCCACGGACGCAAGAATCGATCCCGCCAAGGCCCAAATCACCGTCCTTTATGACGCCTTCGGCCACGCTTCGGCGATGCAGAAGGACTGGGGCTATGCCGCGCTTGTCGAATATGGCGGCAAACGCATTCTGTTCGATACAGGGAACAACCCCGACATTCTCGCCCAGAACGCCAAAGCAAAAGACATCGACCTCTCGAAGCTGGACTTCGTCGTTATGTCCCACCGGCACGGCGATCACATGGGTGGACTGGTGTACCTCTTGAAGGTGAACCCCAAAGTGACGATCTACGCGCCGAAGGAAGGTTTCGGCGTCTATGGCGCGGATTTGCCAAGCGGCTTCTATCGCAAAGACCCGTCTCTCCCATCGGAGCAGCGCTACTACAACGGTGCTCCCCCAGAAGTCATGCGGTTTGGCGCGGCTTGGCCGGGCGCTAATTTTCAACTCGTCGACAAGAACACGGAGATCGCACCTAACATCCATCTAATTACACTGGTCTCCGATAAGCCGGGTACGCTCGAGCTGCGCGAGCTGTCCCTAGCCTTCAGCACGCCCGACGGCATGGTCATCGTGGTTGGCTGTTCGCATCCCGGTATCGACAAAATCGTCGAATCGGCCGGTGCGATCAACCCGCGCATCCACTTCATCGTAGGTGGCTTTCACCTTGTTACAGCTAGCGACCCGGACATCGAGAGGATCGTGACCGCGCTACATGATCGATTCAAAGTCGACTACGTCGCCCCTGGCCACTGCACCGGCGAGCCCGCCTTCACGGCGCTGAAGAAAGCCTTCGGCGATCACTATCTTTACGCTGGGCTGGGCACAACATTGACGCTGAATGCCGCACCGCGCTAACTTCGCCAGATACCACCGCGACGTCCTTGCTGCGACCGTTGGCGCCACCGAATTCGGGGCGTATCGTCGGCAACTCTTCCCTAATCTGATTGTGGAAGAGTCATCCGCCCATAATCGGCGGCAAGCGCCAAAATGGAACTCCTAACGTCCCACAACGGGACGCCTTGTGGGAAATCCAGGATTTAGCCGACCCGAAAGACGAGTCGATCCGACCCACCGTTGGTGTAGCTGGCACCCACTCTCCCAAACAAACTATCTGGCGTTTAGCATTGAATATAAACGACTTACCGGTCGCGAGCATTTGGACCTGCGAGTGCCTTACATGACCAGGTACTAGGACTACAAACCGAGAAGACCGATCGCTCGCGAAAGTAACCAAATGAACGCGTCGCTCTTCGCGACTCTGACTGGTCTCCGTGGAGACTGGGCTCATGGAGCTGCAAGTTCTTAAGGAGAAACACAATGAGGAATTTCAATTCTCTCGCAGGATCGCTCGTAGCAATGGGCGCGTTACTCGTGTCAATTTGCCCCGGTGCAATGGCCAAGAACTCCTCCGGAAAGAAGCCCGAGAAGGCGCAGAAATCATGGAAGGGAGCGGTGAAGGTGGAAGCCAAGGGTCGCTACGACAGCAACACCTTCCTGCTTTCAGATCGGCAAAAGACTAAGTTGCAGACAGCCGGACCCGCCGAGCAGATCAGCGGCCGCTTCAAGGACATGAATAGCGTGCACGATTACATCTTTACGCCTTCGGTGAAGTTCCTCGCTGAAGGCCCGGGCGTCGGTGGCCGAAGACTCGGCTTACAAGCAGGCGTCAATTACGACATGTACTTCCTCAATCCCAGGCGGCGGCACGTTAATATTGAGATAGCCGCGGAGCAGAGCACTTCGCGGAACGGCAGAGCGCGTGTCAAGTTTGAGTACGCTCCACGCTACTTCTATACAAACTATCTGGCAGATGCGACGAATTACACCAGTTCGGTTTTGCCGAGCGAGCGCGTGTATAAGCCGGACGTTTACAGCGAATGGGATTTAACGGTCGACTACCGGTACCGCCTGGCAGGCGGGAGAGCTGGCCTGCTAGGACGCGCCGGCTATCTGCAGCGTCGCAACCAAGCCCCATTTATCGGGCATGATCGTAACGAGCCCCACGTAGGTGGAGGACTCGATTTTGGGCTAACCAAGTGGTGGAGAATCGATGGCAACTACGACTTCGCGCTTGTAGATAGTCCTCGCGTGCAGGAAGTGATGATCCTGAACGAGCCCGATTTCGGAGTTGACTTTAACAACGACGGAGATGCCACTGAACTGAATATCCGGACCGTGCAATTCGTGGACCGTCGTCACCACGAGCAGCGTTTCCGAGCCGACACGAAGCTCGGAATTCGCGAAAAAAGCTATTTCGAGTTCGGTTATGAGCGTCGGCACAGGAATTTCTCGTCGAAAGAGCCGTTCGACGTGTTCCACAACGGGCGGACTGATAATCGAGATACTCTCCAGGTCGCGTTCACTTCACACCTAAATGACAGGGTTCAATTCACGACGGGGTATAGCTACGCTTTGGAAAACTCCAACCGTCCCAACGATCCTGGAGTCGTCGGCGAGGTCAACGACTATAAACGCGCTGGGGCATTTGTGAGCCTGAGTTACCGCTTCTGAGCAGATGACACGTCGGAATCTAACGGGAACATCGGGGAGCATATATGACAAGCACGGCTGCAATGCGGAACAAATGCAAGTCCCTCGATGGGAGAGACCGTAGCGGCCGGTTTGGTGAAACAACTTGTGCTTTCTCGAACTATGCCAAATGCCGCTCGTACTCTGAATCTGCCCAGCATCAAGGGTGATGTCGTATCAACATACGGAGGGGTTATTAAGGCCTTAAACCGACGGCGCCAGGATCACAACTTAAAAGTGCAATTGAACGACTGTGGGAGTTCCTACAAGGATAGCGGCACTTATTTTTTCTGGAGAATTCAGTCATGAGCATTTTTCTTACAGACGAGATGAAGGCGAACATGCGAGTTTCTTATGCGCTGCGCTGGGTTCCGCGAGCGAGTATGGCCACTCTGCTACCTTGCCCGGTCTCTCCGCAAGCTGGTGACATCGCGCTTGCGAAACTCGAGAAAATCGGCAAAAACGCGACTCTCGAACTGGCCAACGGTCGGCGATGCAATCTCCATGAAGGAGACCTCCTGGCGGTGGTGTTCGGAAACCGCTACGCGACATTGCAATTCGAAGGCTACGCGCGCTCAAACGAAGGGGCCTGCGATCTGCTCTCCATGGGTGGTCTCTGCGGTTTAGTGGAAAGCAAGCACGCAAAAGCAGCGGAACCCAGCAAGCTTCGCCTGTTGGGTGCACTCGGAGACATCACTGGATCTCCTCTTAACCTTCGAGACTTCGCCTTGGCCCCGCTGCCTGAACTCAACCAACCTAACGTTGTCGTGGTCTGCGGCACCTCCATGGACGCGGGTAAAACGCACACGGTGATGAGTCTCATCATGGGTTTACGGAAGCAGGGGCTTTCCGTCGCAGGCATCAAACTGACCGGCACCGCAACCGGCAAAGATACGTGGAATATGCTCGACGCTGGTGCGTGTATAGCGCTGGATTTTGTTGACGGTGGATTTCCGTCAACGTATCTCTCCACCTTGGATGAACTGCTGCATCTATACGATCTGCTCATCACTCGTGCCGCAGGGGCGGGAGCTTCCTGGGTGGTTGTGGAGATCGCTGACGGGCTGTTACAGCGCGAGACCGCAGCACTACTGCAGCACCCTGGCTTCGCGGGCAGTGTGCGCGCATGGATTTTTGCAGCGGGCGATCCTCTTGCAGCAGCCCGAGGTGTTGAGGTTCTACGCAGCTGGGCCATCGAACCGTTGGCGATCAGCGGAGTGGTTTCGATGAGTCCACTCGGCATGAAAGAAACACAAGCAGCCATACAGCTGCCGTGCCTTACTGCCGGTGAGTTGCAGTCTGGCGCCTTGAATGCCCGCTTGCAGGAAACTATCTCTAAACGTGCGGGTAGTCTTTTTGCGACAGCTGGGAGTCGAGAGGAGCTCCTCAGTTCGTGAGCAAGGGCCGCGTCTACCTTTGGACTGATGCCTTCGGTCGCGGGCTATATGGGCATCTGACTGCGAGCGTCGAATCCCTGCACCATCTCGATGTCAGCACAAGAGATGCTAGCAGTTTGTCGGGACGTTTCGTCTCCGTGCGGAACGGCGGCGCTGTCTATGAACCCGATCCCGCAACAAGTGTTGTACGAGCGGTCCCTCTTGAGGACGCGCGACCAGACTCGGCGGGTGACTTTCTATTTGTGCCAGGGCGCGGCGGCGGTCGCATAGACAAGATTAGATTTGCGGAACCAGATTTCCGGTGGCGCTACATTCAAGCGTCCCGCTTCGGCGAGGTCAACACCTATTTCCACGTCGATCGCATCGCGACCTACATTCAAGATTTACTCGACGAATTGGGTTCTGTGCCATTACCCCGGGTCACCGCAGTAGTGACTGCGCATCATGCCGCTACGGAACAGGAGGGCATTCGCGACGGGGTGAGGGGCCGCAACCATTGGTTGCCTTTCCAGGGAGGACACTACCGGTTACTCAGCAGAGGGTATGAAATGCCGGAGCACAATCCGATTTCCCCCGCTGGCGAGATTCACCTCGGGCCAGGTTGGCAGTTGCTGGAGCATGGCGCCCTTGTTGAGGCGGCCGGCGGGCGCTATCGTGCCAACGCCTCGCACAACGCAGGAATCATTTATCACGAATACGGACACCACATCACCCGGCATACGGCGGATTTTCGTGCGAACAACTTGCGTGCCTCGGATCAGCAGAACAACCGCAAAACTGCCATGGACGAAGGCACCTGTGACTACTGGGCAGCCACAATGCTGGGTACACCGTATATTTGGATTTTGCACCGCCGTCACGATGATCACGAAGTTCATGTCCGCAGCCTAACGTCAGGCAAAACGACGGAGGACTATGACACTGGACCGCGGGCCGACGTGCATGCCAATGGCACCATCTGGGGCGCTGCGCTTTGGGACCTTCGCACCCAAATGTCCGCAACGAAGCCCGACGGAATCCGCAAGACCGACATCCTGGTGCTGAAAGCTCTGCTCCTGATGGGAAAGCTCACACCTCGGTGGCAAGAAACGTCTGTGACTAGCGTCCGGCTGGCGAGAAAGAATTTTAATGTCGGCCTTGCATCGCTGCTCCTTGCTGACGAACAACTCAACCAGAGTCAAAACCAGAAAACCATTCTGGAGATCTTCGGCAGGCGTGGGATAAAACCCGCGCCGAGTTTCCGCCAGGGCCGACTCGATGAATTATTCCTGGACACGCCGATGGAACACCAGCGGAATACGGCTGAATCGGTCGAATCGCTGATAGAAAGGGAGAGCTAGACGCAATGCTGAATAGCAGACACGCACTTTCATCGGCCACAGATGAATTTCTGAACGTGGCTCCATTGGGTCTGCAAGCTTTGCTGAAGCATGTCTCCTTTGATGAAATTCCCAGCTCAGTAGATTTGCTTCCTGGGAGAGTTCTGGAAGAACAACTTTCCGCCCTTAACGAACTTCCACCATCGGTCATCGTCGTAGGGGACATCATGTTGGGCGGACGCGCCAAGAAAGCGGTTGTCGAATTTGGTCCGGATTACCCGTTCGACGGAGTGTTACCGCTTTTGCGGAGAGCACCGATTGTGCTGGGCAACTTGGAGGGCCCCTTTGCCGACAAGGCCCGAAAGCAGCAACGTAATTTCTCGTATCGGGTAGATGTGAGCCTCGCCAGTTCATTGCGTCGTGCAGGTATCAATGTCGTGACGCTCGCGAATAACCATCTCATGGATTGCGGACGACCAGGAGTTCTGGAGACCCTTGACGCACTGTCGAACGCCGATGTGTTCGCACTGGGCGCGGGGGCAAACGAGCGAGCAGCTCATGCACCCGTTATTCTTCAAGCGGGCGGCCTGCGAATAGGCCTGCTTGGCTATTACTGGAACCGCCGGACGGCTGCCACTGCGGATCGGCCGGGCAGCGCGATGGATCCCCCCGAAGCCCTCGAAGCTGACATTCGCGGGCTTCGCGAACACGCTGATCGCATCGTGGTCACCTTCCACTGGGGCGTGCCTTACGAGCGAGAGCCGTCACCAGAGGATCGGGCGAAGGCACACTTCGCTGTAGATTGCGGAGCGGATGCTGTCGTCGGCCATCATCCCCACATCGTGCAGCCCTTCGAAATGTATCGCGGCTGTCCCATTTTCTACAGTGTCGGAAATTTTGCATTCGGATCGGGCAACAGCCGCGCCGAGGGGCTTTTGGTCGGATTTCGATTCGAAAGCAACAAAACTGTTGTGAATATTTACCCGCTCTATGTGAAGAATCGCGACCCGCGCGTGAACTACCAGCCTAAGGTGTTGGCCGGCAGGGCGGCAGAACGAGTCCTCACTGAGCTCATGAAGATTTCAAACGACAGCGCCAAATTCATGAAATTGCAAAATGGACGCGGAGACCTCGACCTTCCTGGACGGGCGGATCGCACGAAATGACAATGGGCATTCATGAATAACAACACTCGCAAGCGCCAAGCCGGAAAGAGTACCAAGCAATGGCTGCCGCATTTCCTGCCCCTGGTTCGCCCCTTCCGCAAACAATTGTGGTGGGCAGGGCTGGCCATGGTTCTGGATGCCTTTCTCACCGTTTTCCGTCCCTGGCCGCTCAAAGTTGTCATTGATCGCGTACTTTCGCATCGGCCTACGCGCGTGCCTTTTTTAAGCGCCTGGCTGGATAACACAACTCTCAGCCGCATGCACGTCCTGTATGGTGCCTGCGCCGCGACACTCTTGATCGCGCTGAGCACTGGACTTCTCACCTATGCGTATACCCGCTCTCTTGGCATTGTCGGACAGCGTTTCGTATTTGACTTGCGCTGCCGGCTGTTTGCCCATATGCAGCAGCTGTCCCTGCGTTTTCATGACACTCAGCGCAGGGGAGATCTAATCACTCGTCTGACCTCTGATATTCAGGCCATTCAGGATCTGGTTTCCAACGGCCTGATTGTTTTTGGAAGCAACGCATTCCTGCTGATCGGCATGCTTATCTTGATGTTCTGGCTCAATTGGCAATTTGCTTTTGTTGCCCTCGCGGTGGCGCCGCTCTTGTTTTGGACGGTCTTTCGTTACACGCATCGCATCAAAGTTGCCGCGCGCCAGGCACGTGTGAGCACAGGACTCTTGGCTTCTTTGGCTCAGGAGACTCTTGCATCCATCCGAATTGTTCAGGGATTGGCCCAGGAAGAGCAGCAAAACGATCGCTTCCAAGCGCAGAGTCAAAGCAGCCTGCGATCGTATCTCGAAGGTGTCCGCTATCAGGCGCGCGTGGCTCCGCTCGTTGACGTTTTTGCTGCCGTAGGTCTCGCTTTAGTAATGTGGTTCGGCGCAACGCACGTGATCGAAGGACATCTGACGACAGGCGACATGGTGGTGTTCTTCGCCTACGTGACAAACCTATACAGCCCGATGAAAGCGCTATCGCGACTTTCCTACGTCACGAGTAAAGCCAGTGTGGGTGCCGAGAGGATCGCGGACATCATGGGTGTGAGTTCCGAAGTAAACAATCGCCAGGGATCTCGAGAGGTGTCGCAGCTAAAGGGAGAAATCGAGTTCCGCGATGTTTCGTTCGAATACCAATCTGGGCAGTCCGTTCTTTCCCGCATCAACTTACGTATCGCTCCAGGGGAAAAGATCGCAATTGTGGGGGCTACCGGCGCAGGTAAAAGCACCCTGATCAGCTTGGTTCCACGTCTCTATGATCCCAGCAGCGGCACCGTCTCGATTGACGCTGAAGATATCCGGAACTATTCCGTACAGTCCTTGCGCGCGCAGATCAGTCTCGTTTTGCAAGACTCTCTGCTGTTCAGCGGGACAATCCGCGAAAACATCGCTTTCGGACGTCCAGACGCCAGCGACAAGGAGATTGTCGCCGCCGCGGTCGTAGCGAATGTCGCGGAGTTCATTGACGTGCTCCCGGATGGCTATGAAACCCTGGTCGCCGAGGGTGGCACTACGCTTTCCGGCGGCCAGAAGCAGAGAATCGCGATTGCCAGAGCGATTCTGCGTGGTTCCCCCATTTTGATCCTTGATGAACCAACCAGCGGGCTGGATGCCGCCTCCGAACGAACGGTTATCGATGCACTGGAACGTGCTGCCCGGGGACGTACGACGCTGCTCATTGCGCATCGTCTAACGACCGTCCGCCTTGCGGACCGCATCATTGTCCTGGACAAAGGGCGCATCGTCGAGGAAGGACCCCACCAGGAGCTTCTCTCTCGCCGAGGCAAGTACGCACATCTCTACAGCCTGCAACTGGCGATTCAGAAGGAAGATATCTTAACTCTGGCGGATGGAATAAATACTCTCGAATGATCGCAGCCACGCGCGCACAACCGCCTACTCGCCGCACGGCTGAGCGCGAACGTTGGCCACTGGCCGTATAACGCTACTCGCGAATTGTTGCAACGTGGATTTCGCCGTTCATCGAGTACGCCGCGGATTCGATTATTCTGGACGAGTGGTCGACTACTCTTACCTAACCCGGTTATGGAAGAGTGGTCCGTGATCCAGGCGCAATCCCGAAACCGGCCGCTAACCGGCCGCCAACGATCTCACTTCTACGCGCCGACTCTATAGCCAACTGGTTCTGGCGCTTCGTGACGGAGCCCCCAGGCACTTTCATGATGCTCGTTTATGGGGCTCGATTCTGATTGGCCGTTTGCCGAAGCGAGCTTCTTGCGGAAGGCCGACACGTCGAAGCAAATCTTTGAAACGCGGGTCCGAGCGCAGATCATCCATATGCGGGTCCACTTTCAGAAACATCATCCACAGATTTCGGTCCGTCTATCCCAGTTCCAAAGACGCGATCGCCTGATCCACTTCGCCGAGTCCTATCCGAACAAGGGCGATAGGGTAGAGAGATATGTAGCGGCGCTTGGACCGCTCCTCTAATTCTTCGAGCAGTTTTCTCGCTTCCTGTTTTCTTCCCGCATCGCCTAGAACCTTCCCAAGACCTGCCACGGCGACATCATCATTTCCGTCCGACAAGTTCACTGCCTTGAGTATCGATCTTGTAGAGGTTCCGGTGTACGGAGATTTCGCGGAACGCGTATACGGAGGCGGAGGGGCCGACAATAGCGACGTGGTCCAAGATCTCTGCGTTCTTTAAAGAATCAGGTGTTCCCAAACCGCCGGAAGGGATCGGCGGAAGTTTCCCGTGCTGAACGTGAAAGACTACTGTTTTCCCGTCCAATTTTCCCATAAGAGTATTAGATGTAAGAAAGAACTCTGTGCCCTGCCGGTTCCATCCTGCGTAACCTAAATAATTAGTGACGAGCACGGGCGGGGAGACTCCGTTCAAGGACACCGCAAAGCTGGCGAAAGGAATGTTTTCTTCGGAGCTTTTTGCGTAAACCGTGGCCAGCGATCCGGTAGGAGAGACATCCTCCAGCTCCAAGATCGGGGTGTCACTGGCTCGAACGTATCCAGTGCCGTCTTCGTTAATCCGACACACATAGTTCGCTGCCCCCTGTTTCTGACGGAAGAAAATTCGATTGTCGGCGCCGAACTTGGGTTCGTCTTCGCCTTCGGCCGAGGTTAGTTGTCGCGGCGCAAATCGGTGTTGGAGCGACACGAGCCACACGTGCGAGTTACCACCCCCTCCTGGAACTGCGACGACCGCTTTCTTTCCGTCCTGTGAGATGTCGTATCCGGAGATGGTCATGCCCGGCAAGACCAGTTCAGAGCGATCGCTGCCGAGATCGGAGACCATGAGTTTTCCTCCGGGAAAATTTGCTGAATCCCGGCCGGACCACACCAGGTAGTACAAGCTATGATTGTCGGGGGAGAAGGAAGCTGCAAAAGCGAAGCCTTCCGAGGAGATCTCGCGTTCTCCGCGCCCGTCATGGACCTTCAGTGTGCTGTCCACCAGCCCTGACGAAGTAATGAAAGCTTGGCCATTCGGCATCATGGCAATCCCTTCTTCCTCGTTTGGCCCCGAGGTCACCTGCTCCGGAGCGCCATCCGGAAAGCGCTGTCTCCAGATGTGGGAGGACTGCCCGTCATCCACACTGAGAAACATCCATCTGCCGTCAGGAGACCACGCGCCGGACGTACAGCGGGCGTTCGGTGGCCCGACCTGCCTGGAATTCGAGCCGTCAAAGCGCAGCAGACGGCACGGAAGCCAGCCGCTGTTCTCCATCTCAGCCAGCAGGACCCACTGGTGATCGGGAGAGATGTAGGATCTGTGCGCCATGCCGCGTTCGCGAGGCGGCACGTACACTTGGCGTGCGTCCCTACGGCTCTCCGTCGAGGTCACGATGGCCATGTGCAAGCCGGATAAGATCTCGGAATATAGCAGGTGATGATCGTCGATCCATGTGAGGCCGGACGCGTTCGCAAGCATTAGGTGAGGTTCACCGCCGAGAGTCGGAACCACCCAAGTGTCAAACGATGTGAGAACAGTCGTGTAAGCGATACGCGACCCGTCCAGCGAAAAGGCAGGGCTCATCTTGTACAGGCCATCATGTGTACGTTGAACGGGCTCACCGTCGGGCAGCAGCTTGACGTAGATCTCGCCCCTGCCGAAAAAAGTGTCCGAACCGCGAACGAAGGCGAGCATGCGGCCATCCGGCGAGACCGCGGGAGATGTCGCCGAATCAGGGAAGTTAGTCACTGCAACGAAACTTGCCGATGGCGCGTTGGCATGCCGGTTGCGCAGAAAGAGAGTCGCGGCTGCCACAATCACGATTGCGGCGGCTATCGTAGCCGTCAGAAGGAGCCGCGCAGGATGACGAGTAGCTATGAGCTGTGCGAAAGACAGGGCTACGCTATTCTCTGCTTCAGATGGCGCGGGAACCTCGGTGGCAGGCTTCTCGACCATCAGGCCTATGGCCTCATGATTGACGGCCGGAGCAGTCTGAATTGTAGAGTCCGGCGCTGACGCCGACAACGCGCGTTCAACCGGAGCAATAAACCGATAGCCACGCCGAGGCACAGTCTCGATGAAACGGGGAACGTTGGCATCGTCGCTAAGCGCCTCGCGGAGCTTATTCACGGCCGCGTTCAGGCTATGCTCAAAATCGACGAAGGTGTCCCCCGGCCAGAGTTTGGCGCGGAGCTCTTCACGCAGCACGACCTCCGCAGGGCGTTCAAGCAGCAGCCCCAGAATCTCCAGCGGCTGCCCGTGGAGCCGGATTCTGCGTCCGTGCTTGCGAAGCTGCCTGGCGCGAGGATCAAACTCAAAGGCGCCAAAGCGCTTTGGCGAGGCCGACTGCGCAATTTCTGTCATGACCAACCAGGATTCGCGCGAAGTCTAACATCCCAAAGTGCGCCAGGCAAAGACAGCTTGACTGGTCCTCGTCCACCTGATTAGTGGCACTTGGAACACGCTCGTTTCCTTCAGATTCCAAGTCGCTCGCTCCGTTGCAAGTAAGCTGTTCTATTTCATAAAGATGCGCGATGACCTCATCTGACCAACAAATGAGGCGCCGTGCATTGAGGTAGCGTCTGAAACACACCAAAGTTGCGGCTATCGCGCGAGGCCCAGGGTCAAAGCCCAGCGTTCGCAAGCGAAATCTAATTTCAACAAGGGGTTTCACGCATGTCCATTCTTCGGTTCCTGGCTACAGCACTTGCGACGATCCTTTTCGCAAGTACCGGCCTGCAGGCGCAAAACGTCGTGATCGACTGGAACAATATCGCCTCGACGACAATCGTTACCAATGTGAAGCAGTCGTCCGCCCTTTCCGGAGTCTGGTTTGCCTATGTGCACCTGGCGGTCTATGACGCGGTGAATGCGATCGACCATCGTCACCAACCCTATCTGTTTGCCACGGATGCCCCGGATGGTGCCTCCAAGGACGCCGCTGCCGTAGCCGCTGCCCACCGGGTCCTGGCGAACTACTTCCCCGCACAACAGGCGAGCTTGGATGCGCAATTCGCGTCTTCTCTGGCGGCGATTTCTGATACTCCCGCAAACATCTCAGCGGGTGTTGCTGTTGGAGAACAAGCTGCGCAGGCTTTAATTACGGCTCGCTTTCACGACGGCTTGCTCGCCAACGTCCCCTATACGCCTCCAGTGGGCCCAGGGTTCTATCAGCGCACGCCGCCGGCGTTCGCGCCCCCGATCGCGCCTTGGCTCGGGCAGATGGTGCCGTTCACTATGACCAGCGCCACGCAATTTTTCCCCGACGAAGGTCCCGACGCTCTCAATAGCGAGGTATGGATTGATGACTACAATCAGGTAAAGGTGCTTGGCGCTCTCAATAGCACCGTCCGCACACCGCAGCAAACCGAGATCGGCCTGTTCTGGACCGAACACACCGGCCAACAGTATGCCCGTGCCTTCCGAAATCTGGCGACGCTGAAAGCGCTCGATACTTCGGATACCGCGCGTCTTATGGCGATGCTTTGGACCGGCTACGCCGACTCCGTCATTGGCTGCTGGAATGCCAAGTACTCCTTCAGTTTTTGGCGCCCTGTCACCGCCATACGAGCGGGAGGCGGCAATCCCCAGCTTTCGGGCGACCCGACATGGACACCTTTGGGGGCGACTCCCGCCCACCCGGAGTACCCCGCTGCGCACGGCTGCGTCACCGGCGCTGTCTCAACGATTCTCGCGGGCTATTTCGGTACGCAGCAAGTGCAGTTCACCGTCGACAGCCTCGTCACTCACACAACGCATACTTACGACAGTACAAATGACCTGATGCAGGAAGTGGAAGCTGCCCGAATCTATGCTGGCTTCCACTATCACCACTCCGTGGTCGAAGGACGAGAGTTGGGCCGCAAAGTAGGGCATCAGCTAGTGAAGGAATTCTTCCAGTCAAGCAATGAAGACCGTGAGGGGAATGTCGAAAGTGGCAGGGACACGAACGCAGAGCAAAGGAAGTAGGCAGCTTTCGAGCGAGGAGAGTCATCAAAGCTCGGCTGGGAATGGTCTGGGTAACACTCGGCTGGCCGGCTATTCCCAGTGCGCTGGGAGGATTGTCTTCGCCAGATTAAAGTAGAAGTTATCTCATAAACACTTTCAAGCCGCTGAGCGGTTGAAACGTATGACAAACGGCGTAAACCGAGAACATGGACCTTACCGACGCCCAGTGGGCGGTTCTCGAACCGTTGTTTCGTCCCAAACGACGAGCCGATGGGCGAAGGCGACCGTGGCAAGACACGCGTGCAGTGCTGAACGGGGTCTTTTGGGTTCTACGCACAGGTGCTCCTTGGCACGATCTGCCGTCTCGCTATCCGTCTTATCAAACCTGTCATCGACGCTTCCAACTTTGGCAGCGCAGTGGGCTGTTGACTCGCTTGCTGCAAAAACT
>DATFVD010000571.1:0-13605 GCA_035260505.1 Terriglobales bacterium | reverse complement strand
GCAAGGCCCAGGCGACTTCGGCGCGGGAGTTCGAACCGCGGGAAGGGCTGGTCAATCCGGCGCTCGACTGGCTAGCTGAAATGCAGCCAGAAGAATTCCAGGTGGCGTTTCGCAAATCTCCAATCCGCCGCGCAAAGCTTTCCGGTCTGCGGCGGAACGCGGTAATTGCCATGGGCAACAGCGGCGACAAAAAATTTGTGCCAACACTAAAGAAGCTCAGCGAAGATCCGGACCCTGTCGTCGCGGAACACGCGCGCTGGGCGGTCGCGACACTCGATCCGGCACCTGTCTAGATCCAAGCTTGATGGTGGAGAGCCGGGCGTCCTCGCCCGGCTGGCGTGACGGGCGGGGACGCCCGTGGCTCCACCAGCAATCTGTCCGTTTACAATCTTCGCTACATCTCAGCGGGAGGACCGATGTTCCAGAAAGATCTGCTCCAAAGCAAGCGCATCCTGATCACCGGCGGCGGCACCGGCCTGGGCAAAGCCACCGCACAACGATTCCTGGAACTCGGCGCCGAAGTCTATATCTGCGGGCGGCGCCAGGAAGTTCTCGCGGCCACTGAAAAGGAGTTACGCGAACGAACCGGCGGCAAGATCCACTCCCATCCCTGCGACGTGCGCGACGCAGCGGCCGTCGAAGAGATGATCGCCGCCATCTGGGCCGAAGCCCCGCTCGATGTGCTCATGAACAACGCAGCCGGAAATTTTCTGGCGCGCACCGAAGATCTCTCCTTGGGAGCATTTCAATCGGTCATAGGCATCGTCCTGATGGGCACGCTGCACACGACGATGGCCTGCGGGCGGCGCTGGCTGGCTGCGGGACACAAGGGCGTCGTCCTGAACATCACCACCACCTACACGACAACGGGCTCGGCGTACGTCGTGCCGTCGGCAGTGGCGAAGGCAGGAGTGCAAGCCCTGACGCGAAGCCTCGCCGTCGAGTGGGGCAATCGCGGGATTCGCATGAACGCCATCGCCCCGGGCCCGATTCCAACCGAGGGCGCATTCTCGCGTCTGCTGCCGCGTCCGGAACTGGAGGACGCGGCAAAAAAGCGAAATCCTCTGGGGCGTTTTGGGACGACGGAGGAGTTCGCCAACCTGGCCGCATTTTTGGTGTGCGATGGCTCCAGCTACATAAATGGAGAAGTCGTGACCATGGATGCCGGGGAATGGCTGCAAGGGGCGGGCGAGTTCACGGCACTAGGCCGCGAGCTGACGGAGAAGGAGTGGGAGATGATGAAACAGAAACCAAGAACCTAAGGATTAGGAACCGATTGAGAACCGAAGAACACTGCGCCGAAAGAGCGAGACGACGAGGTGAGTACTCTTGGACGGATTGTTATTTACGTCGGCGACCGGGGCGAGGGTACATTGGATTCCGACCGTGCGACCCTCTCGGGTAGTGACGACGGCGAAATGTTTCACTTCCTCTGCCTGGCCAACAGCACCGAATGCCATCGGCCGAGGGAAGTCAGGGACATCACGCAGCGCGGCAAGAATCACGGAATTTCTCGGCGCATTTTGTCCCACACGGTAACCTTCCGATTGAGAATCACGATCTCTCGCGGTTTTGTCGCTACGTTTAGTTTCGGGTGTCCTTCGCCTTTGCGGTACGGCGCGACAACCCCCGACTTGAGAACGTCGGCTAGCGAGAATGCGACGGTAGACTCTGCGAGGTCGAACGAGAAAATACTAATTCGCTGATGGAGGACTCGCGGTAGACGAACGGTGAGTTTTCCTTCCTCATCCGTTTTTGTCGATGTCCTGAATATCGATGTCATATCCGCAGATCGTCCCGTCAATTCCCCATTGAATCCTTCAACCATGACATCTAGCTTCTTAATCGGGCTTCCTGACCTGTAATCAACGAAGCGAACCGTAATCTCCTGTTCGTCGGGGCCGACCTGTCCAAACGTAGACAACCCTGGAACAAGAACTGCATACAATAGTAGAATTTTGGTGGACCCCTTCCGAGATCCGAGAGGGAACCTCAATTTTGGGCCACCTCTTACTGGTAGTGTCGCATGCAGGAAGCGAGAAACAATGGCCAGTGCGATCAGCAGACTCTTCATGGAGCGACTCTCTCCGATCTGCTATTGGATGGTACAGCCGCCATTTGTTGCACAACTCACAGAAACAGAAGTACCGTGGTCGAACATAGCATGCTTGGCAATTGAATCACGTAATGAAATGGGTTGACGGGAGCTGAAAATCTCAATGCGGTACTTGATTTTGGGTGGAGCAGCTTTCATCGCTGCAGTCACCGCATCGTTTTGCCACGGCTTTATAGCCGCTGAAGTTCACCGATCGCAGGACGGAGTCAAACACGCCCAAAAACGAAAGCGTCCCGACTCCGTTAGGAGT
This sequence comes from Terriglobales bacterium, assembly GCA_035260505.1. GTDB lineage: Bacteria > Acidobacteriota > Terriglobia > Terriglobales > Acidobacteriaceae > Acidiflorens. Next base: position 11,239 of record DATFVD010000571.1, on the reverse strand, counting down.
CTCGGGACGCCCGTCGAACAGCCCTCCCCCGAAGTCTGCTCACAACCACTCTACGTTCTGATCGCCAAACAGGGAATGGCACGAACGGGCGATTCCTGTGCACAATCCGGGTACTAACCCACAACGATCTCGTAAGCTCAAGAAAAGAATGGTAGGCCCGGCAGGAATCGAACCTGCAACCGCCGGATTAGAAATCCGATGCTCTATCCGTTTGAGCTACGGGCCCTCGCCAAGACAAGATTCTGACTACCGATTATAGGGCCGTTTATTGCGCCGGTCGTACGGAAAGATCGCGGCAGACACTCTTTATGGTGAGCAACCCGGTGCACGAGGCCGACCTCTCAAGGGTTGCCCCAAACCCTCGCTCGAGACTCAACAAAAAGAGCCCGTCCGCGAAATGGACGAGCTCCTAAGCCCAGCAAATTTTCAGCCCAAGCCTATTGCCCCGGGCAGACGTGGGATTCGTCGTTCTGGAAAGCCAGCCAGCTGTGAACCGAGTTAGTTCTCGGCGCTCCAAAGTACCCAATGAACACCAGCGATTGCAGGTTGTAAGTGAATCCGTTGAAAGTGTACGGAAAAGCTCCGTAGTTGGCGTTGTTTTCCAGCGGGTCGCCGACTTCGAGGATGCTGTTGTCATTGCAGTTGACGGCGTTGTCCACAAACGGGTCGTCCACCCACTCGCCGATTTCGTGCGACAGGGCGGAGACGTCCTGCGCAAAGGAGCCGTGACTGTCCACGTAGCTAGCGTGCGAATAGGTCTGGCCGCCTGGCTGAAGGCCGTTGGCGTTGTGATAGCCGCCAATGCAGCAACCGCCAAAAGAAGTCAGAAAGACGTCGTAGGTGACGAACAGGGGCAGAACGCCCGGGTTGATCTGGGTGAAGTTCTTCATGTAGGTCTGCAACTTCGCGTCGAAAGCGTTGATGTCGTAGGTCCCAATGACCCCGGTTCCAAATGGGTTCGTATACACGGCGCCCTGCGAAGCTGAAACATTAATGGTCTGCTCCGCCAGTACTATCGGTGTTGCGAGCAAGACATGATAGGCGGTGTGCGTGTGAACGTATTTCCAGAAGTTACCGCGCTGGAAAGCGTCGACATACTGGGTGGTTCCGAGGTTCGTGCCGCCCTGCGTGAAATTGAGCCCTCGTCTGAAAATGGGTGAGGCAAGGATGTTATTGACCACAGTCCTGCCGTTACTGAGCACGTGGTTCTTCGGATCGAAGGTGCGATTGCCGTTTGTCGCGCCGTACACCATCTTGATCGGAATAATATAAACCGGGGTCGTCGAGCTGATGTTGGTGGTGGCAGGATTGGTCCCCACCATGGTGTATTTGACGGTTAGTCCGTGCAGATCCTTGAAGGTGCCATTCCACTGGGTGAGAGTGGTGGCGGGTGCGAGCGGAGCCAGTTCCGTATGGTTCGGTCCGGCTTTGAACATCGGCTTGGCATCAAGAATTTCGGGATACCTGGTTTCCTGCGCGAATGCGACGCTGGCACATGCCAGCACAAAGAACGCAGCAAGCAAGCTAGCTAGGGGAAGACATCGGGTCATACGTTCTACACTCCTGGGTTAGGGAAACCCTGCTATCACAGGGAGACGAGGAATGACTACCTACGGAACGGCGCTGTGAATATTCTGGCTGGGGTGGGATCGGCCTGTCAAGCAAGCTGGCAGAAATTTTCTTGTATCTTGTTCACGGCCGGGTAAATGGCTTGTCTAATCCTTGAGCGGGACCATGACTTGATCGCCACGGCAAAAAGTCGCAACTTTCGACAAACCACCTCGCACCTGCGGCATCGTCATCACCGGTCCATAGCAATAAACCGCGTGCCCGGTGGCGGCGAAGTACCATTGCCCGCCCTTTTTCTTTGCCGTCTGCTGGCTGGGGGCGGGGGAGAGCTGAGTTGGTGGGGCCAACCTCGGGACAGGAAGAGACAAGACTAGAGCCAGGGCCAGGGCTTTCATGATTGTGACACGCTCACATCACGGCCCCCACATGGACCGCGTCTTCACAGAACCTTTTCTTTTTGAAACCCGAATCGCTTTCGCGGATTCGCCCTACCCACGCGCAGTACGCCTGTTAGATCACTCGGGTGAAGCGCCGCACATCCTCCAAATCGGCTGCCGGCTTTCCCGGAACTTCCTTCATCGCATGGGCCGATTTACCAGGCCGCTTTGCTTCTTTGTCCGATCCTTTTATTCCCGCCGCTGGAGCGCCCGTACCCGCGTCTTTGTTATCCGTCTGCACGGACGCTTTGTCCTGGAACCGCTTGCCGTCGTCACGCGCCAGTTTGCCTTTCAGCGTCGCCAATTGGGTGCTGTCCTTCAGCATTTCGCGGATTAAACCGCGCTGCGATTCGATGGTCTGCCCCTGCTCGAAAACCAGCATAGTCAGAATCCCGTAGGAGACAATGAACAAAATCACCAGCAGCGGCAGGATGGCTGCGTGTCGCGTCGTGGTTCGAGGAGCTACGCTCTCAGTGCCATAGTTGTAAATGACGGTCAAAGTTGCCCCCAGGGTCGCCCATAACTCTCTCAACTACGCCACGGAATAGTGCACCCGTGAAACCATCTGAAAGGTAGAATGTAAGTCTCTGTTGCAAATGGACTTAGCAAGCCGAAACGGAATCGGGCCGAGCCCACGGGTGCAAGCATCTGCACTTTATGAGTAACGTTCCCCGCGTTACCACCGTACTTTGCCCCCATCACCAATCGCGGAATCGAAGACGGGGCTTGCCAGTCTCAGCCGGCACCGAAAATTCTCCCTGCCTCTGCTCTCCGTCGAAAAGAGTTCTACTTCGCAGCATCCTGCGTGGTCAGCGCCGCCGCTTTCCGCCCATACGCCTTTTCCCACGAGATCACCGGATTCCGCAGCACGCCGATCTTTTCAATCTCGCATTCCATCACGTCGCCCGGCTTCAGGTACCACGCCTTCGGATCTCCCGAAAACGCCGCCACCCCCGACACCGTTCCGGTCGAGACCACATCCCCCGCGCTGTACCCCATCGGCGAGTAGTGTGAAAGTATCTCCGGAATCTTGACCGACATCTTGCTCGAATGCGAGCTCTGCCGTGCCTCGCCGTTAACGCGCAGTTCCATCGCCAGGTTGTGCGCATCCGGAATCTCGTCGGCGGTCACAATCCACGGCCCCAGCGGGCAGAACGTGTCGATCCCCTTGCAGAAACTGAAGACGCCCGATTTCATTTCGCGTCGTTGAATGTCGCGCGCCGTAATGTCATTGAAAATTACATACCCGCCGATATAGCTGGACGCCTCTTCCGGCGTAAAGTGTTTACCGGCTTTCTTCAGAACGACCGCCAGTTCCAGCTCGTAATCCAGTTCCTGAGTCAGGTGCTCAGGATAGATCACCGGCTCATCGTGTCCGATGATCGCGTCGGTGTTCTGAAAAAAGACAATCCATGGCATCACCGGATGCGAGAACCCGGCTTTCGTCGCCTCTTCGTGGTGCTCCCGAAAATTGCCCGCCGTGTGAAAAAACTTCTTCGGGATGATGGGCGCCTTCAACTGGATATCAGAGAGCGAATAGAGCACTGCCTCTCCGCGAGGACCGGTGACGCCCGGGCCCTCTGCAGCGAGATGGGTCACGTAGTCGAGAGCTTTATGTGCAGCATCAAGACTGGTGTCCCCTCCGCGGAATAACGCCCGCATGTCGGGCGGGACCAAGGCATCAGCCATGCGGTAGAAAATGGCTTCGCTCTCAACATCGCGCAGGTACAGCGCGCACGCAATATGGAGATCAACAATCTGACGGTCGCCCAGCAGCGCGCCAATGCGCGATTGCCGCGCGGCGTTTTCAAAAGTCACAAGTTTCATCGGAGTTTGAGAAAATGCTTTCGCAATGCCGGTGGAGCGCCGGGCGTCCCCGCCCGGCCCCCAAATCTTACCCTGAAACTCTGAAACCTTGAAACTTTGGAACCTGGCTTCTAATCCGCTTTCACAACCACATACTTCCGCCCCGCATACAGGCGATATCCAGCACCGTCTTTTTCAAATTGCAGTGGTACCGGATGTTTGAGCTGATCATCGTTCGGGCTGGCGATCGAGAACAGATCCGTAGCCGCCACGTTCATCACGGTAAACTTGCCATCCTTGAAGCCGAACCCGTACTCTCCGGGATCCAGCGTTGCTCCGTCAAAGCTGAGCTTGGTCTCCGTAATCAGGAAACCCTGGTATTTTTCCTGAATTGCCGTTGAATATCCCGATGTATCCACCAGTCCCGCCAGCACAACCTTGCCGGCCGAGTTCTTCAAGCCAGCCGTATTCCGCACCTGCACAGCCGCGCTCTGCCCAGCAAAGTAATACGAGTTCGGAGCAAGCTTTTTCACCTGCTCGCCCGTAAGAACCTGCGCGCCAGCCTGCGCCAACGTAACCGATACCAGGACAACCACCCACGCCATCCAGCAAATCCGGTTCAAATTATCATTCATAAAAGGTCCTCTTCATTTTCCCCTGTGTCCCCTGTGTGACCTCCGTGTCCTCTGTGGTGAAGAGTTTTCAATCACGGATCAACAGGGAGAAAGCAGGCCGCCATAGTACATGACTCAGCCAGTTTCTGACACACCAGGAAAAAACCGTTTGACCGCAACATTCGGATAGTCCGTGCGTCAAGACTGCCCTATGTTAGGGCATGGCCACCAATGCGATACTTCCAGAAGCAGACACCATGAAGACTACTGCAAAACAAACCGCGGTACCGACCGCAGCCCGCCGCTGGCAAGCCGTCCTCGATCGCGACGCCTCGCTCGACGGCACGTTCGTCTTCGGCGTGTCGAGCACGGGAATCTTCTGCCGTCCATCATGTCCCGCAAAGCGCCCGCGGCGCGAGAACGTAAACTTCTTCGATCATGCTCTCCAAGCCGAGCAGGCCGGATATCGCGCCTGCCTGCGCTGCCGTCCGAAGGCGGTGGACGGAAATCCGCAGTCCGCGCTGGTCCGCGCCATGTGCCGCTACATCGAACAAAAGATTGAAGACCGCCTCACGCTAAGCCTGCTAGCGAAAGAATTCCGCCTCAGTCCATTTCACCTGCAGCGGACCTTCAAATCCGTCCTCGGCGTCTCGCCCAGGGCCTACATCGACGCGATCCGCCTCCGCCAGGTGAAACAAAATTTACAAGCCGGCCACGACGTGACCACTGCACTCTACGGCGCCGGATACGGCTCCAGCAGCCGTCTCTACGAGCGCACCGCTGCTCAACTAGGTATGACCCCGGAGAAGTACCGTCGAGGCGCCGTGGCCGCCGTGGTTCGCTACACCATCGCCACCTCGCCTCTCGGGCACATGTTGATCGCCGCCACCGACAAGGGCATTTGCTCCATTCAATTCTCGGATTCCGACGAGCAACTCCAGCAGGGCCTGATGCGCGAGTTCCCATTCGCCACCCGCCGCCGCGATGATGCCGCCATGACCGAATGGCGGGTGAATTTAACCAGCCTGATGCGGGGACGCGAGGCAAATCCCTCTCTTCCGCTCGACATAAGGGCGACCGCGTTTCAACGCCGAGTTTGGGAAGCTCTGCAAAGAATTCCCCGGGGAGAAACCCGCTCCTACGGCGCCGTAGCAAAAAAGATAGGCATGCCAAAAGCCGCGCGAGCCGTAGCCCGAGCCTGCGCCACCAACCCGGTAGCAGTAGCAATCCCTTGCCACCGTGTGATCCGCGAAGACGGCGGCCTGGGCGGCTATCGCTGGGGCATGGAGCGCAAGGAGCAATTGCTGGCGATAGAAAAGCAACCGTAGCGACGGGGCTTTCCCCGTCTCAGCCTGCGGAACAATTCACGCGGCTTTTAGAAGCCACCGAGGTCGCATTTTCCCCGAAGAAATGAGTTTCCGGGAAAGACATGTTCAAGAATCCAGCCCCGCGCCGAGATCTCACGCACACTCGTCACTACCGCCGTAGCTTAGCCGCTTCGGTAAACACTTCGAAGTGAGAAGTACACGGATCCTCAAAAAACGACAAATATCCACAGGTGTCGCTGCTCACAAAGCATCGACTAGGCATATACTTCGCCACGCGTAGAAGTTTGCGCGAAGGAGACTCCCCCGATGAACCATGTACTGGAAGTCCTGCTCACCATTGTGGCGCTGGCTGGGTTGTACAGCGCAATGCCGGCGAGCGTCTCGCGGCCTGGTAATTCTGCCATTCGAGCAGAACAGGCTGTGGTAGTTGCTGATGGTAGCGACCCGATGCCCTTGTGTCGCACCAGAGTGTGCACCAAATAAGTTAGGCACGCTGAATTCATAAAATCGAAACTGGGCCGCAAAATAGGTGTTGCACAGCGGTCGGAGGATAGGTATGCTTTCGAACGTTACGAGTACGTAATGCGATGAACTGGTTAATGTACGTGAACTGGCTCGTAGGTCCGCTGTTGCAGATCACTCTTCTGATCTTCATGGTCCTGCGCAAGTCCAACAAGCAGTTCCCTCGATTCTTTTCCTACATTCTGTTTCAGACCCTCAAGTCGGCCTGTTTGTTTGTCGTGTACCGATATTTCCCCGAGGAGAGCTACTTCGACGCCTACTGGACCGGAAACGCCGTCAGCGTCATCTTTACGGTCGTGGTGATGGATGAAATATTGCGCAGTCTCTTTAAAGAGTATGGAGGTATTCAGATTTTAGGAACCACCATATTCCGCTGGTCGTGCGGGCTGCTCTTTCTGTTCGCACTCCTGGGCGCATTGTCCAGTAGCGAAGCGGGTGGAGACAGACTAGTGGCGGCGGTGTTTTCCTTTGATCGGAGCATGCGCCTGATGCAGGTTGGACTATTCCTGATCTTGATGCTTCTCTGCCGTTTTCTCAGAAATTACTCGCGGCAACAGGTATTCGGCATCGCACTGGGATTTGGAGTCTTTGCCAGCGTTGAGCTGATCCTGGTTAGTATCGTGATGTGGTATGGCAACGGTCAAGCCGCGATGATCAGTCTGGTTAAGAGCACAGCGTACAACGCCGTGACTCTTCTCTGGATCGGTTATCTGAAGCAGCAGCCGCAGCTCGTGCCCAAGCTCGAGGCGGTTCCGAACGCGAATCCTTTCGGTATGGCATTGGCCGCGTCAGCCGACGTGCCGGATCCTGACGCTGGCTTTATGTTGAGGGTAGAGCAGGCCGTGGACCGGGTCTTGGCTCGCAGCGATTGGCCGAGACCAGCTGCAAGGGGATCCCGGATCGTCAGCCGCAAACCCAATCCGGAAGAGGGCAATTAAACCTGATTCCCACCAGTGCGCGAACGATGAAGTCCACGGCAGACCAGCTACGTACGGAAGCGAACTGGCCTCCTCGGGAGGGCCAGATCATTTCGTTCACTTCTTCCACCGGATCCGAAACGACCGTTCTCAAGGAAGTGCGTTGGGGTTTGGTCTGGCGAGATTTTATTCTTGAGGACGGACGAGTGATACCAGAGCACCGGATCTCGGGCTGTCCCCAGCCGCAGGCGTGGCGCAAAATCAACGAGGTCACTGATAGTGAGCGTGAGGAGTGTGAGGAGCGGCTCCTTTCGATGGCCAGGGCCGGGATGGATCCTCACGAACGGGAACAGTCTTTCTGGGCGGAGCTGAACCAGTATCTGGCATACACATACCTCAGATTCAAGCCGGCAGAGTGCAAACTGCAAGACGCGAGCGATGACCGATGACAAACTTCCGGTTGTTGTGGGTCTCTAAGGTCGTGTGAATAAAACGAGGTTTGGAACCGTGACCGGATCCGACGAGGAAACCGAACAGCAGAGGGTTTGGAGAGCGCTCTCCGAAGCTGGTCTGGTAGAAATACGGCTCGACGAATTTGCCGAAAGAATCAGGGACGTCAAACGTATCGTCATCGTACGCCTTCGCGAATTACTGGATTTCAGCACCGCTATTAAAGAACGCGAATCTGCCGCGTACTCGCTGGGTACATTAAAGGGATTAGAGTTAAAGGTGCAGGCGAATGCTCCGAAGCCGCCCGACCCATCGGAGAAGTGATCTCTCGCCCAGTGATCTCTGGCCTAAAGAGCCTTGAGAATGCGTTTCGGCGGCGAGCAAACAGATTCAAACCAGCGGCTGATATACACCTGGGCGTGGGCCTCGCCACAGAAATGCCGTGCAGTTGGGCTCGTAGCGGCCGTCAAATCCCACTTGATGACTGCGAGTTTCTGATCTCCGCACTCGATTACATACCAATGGATCGGATTCTCACTGACGATCCCGCAAATCTCGCATTGGAATTCCTTCAGACTCGACATGCCCTCTCCGTTGAGCGATGGCTCGGCAAAAACCAGTATAGCGGCAAGTCACTGAAGCGACCGCGCGGCGAGCGTCCGGGCCCTCCCCTGTGGGTTTGGCCCCTGTGGTCCTCTGTGCCGCCCTGTGGTTAAGAATTTTTTGGGGACTTCGCCGACGCACTCCGACTCTGGCCGCCAACTAGACGCCGTCTACTCCGCCTGTTTCGTAATATTCAGCAGCACCCCAACGCACATCAGAGTCACAAACAGCGACGATCCACCGTAGGAAACAAACGGCAGCGGAATCCCTTTAGTAGGCATCAGCCCCAGCACAACGCTGATGTTGATGAAGGCCTGCAGCACGATCATGCTGGTGACTCCGACCGCCAGGAAGCGGCCGAAGTTATCCTGTGCGCGCAGCGCCGCCCGCGTTCCGCGCCATAGGAAGATCGCAAACAGAATAATGACGGCCAGCGCTCCGACCAGTCCCAACTCTTCAGCGGTAACGGCAAAAATAAAATCCGTGTGCGGTTCCGGAAGATAAAACAATTTCTGCTTCCCTTCCATCAGTCCGAGCCCGGTAACGCCGCCGGTCGAAACCGCAATCAGCGACTGAATAATGTGGAAGCCGAATCCCTTGGGGTCAGCATAAGGATTCAGAAATGCCAGGATGCGGTCTTTCCGGTACGCCACATGAAAGATCAAAAAATAAAGTGGCACGATCGCGGCCGCGAAAGCGTATCCGAAGTAGCGCAGGCGAATACCGGCAACGAACAGGATGCAAGCCGTAATGCCTGCGCAAGCAATAGCGGTTCCAAGGTCCGGCTGAAAAACAATCAACCCCAGAAAAGCCACAGTTGGCACGATCGCCGGAATCAGCGTGTTACGCCAGTCGTCCATCGCCTTGTTCTTGTTTTCGAGAAACCACGCGAGAAACAGGATGAGTGCCGGCTTCGCCAGTTCCGAAGGCTGCAACGAAATCGGCCCCACATGAAACCAGCGGTGCGTGCCGTGAGCGCGATCAAGAAAAAAAACAGAGATAAGGAGAAGCGTGGTAAAGCCCAGCAGCGAGAATACCAGTGCGGGATGTTGCAGGCGTTTGTAGTCCACCTTCGTGGCCACGACCATCACCGCGAGTCCCGCAACCGCCCACACCAGTTGCTTCAGCAGGAATTCGTATGCCGACCCGTAGCGCTCTTTAGCCATCACTGCAGACGCGCTGAAGATCATGACCAGTCCGATAAAAACCAGGATCGTGGTCACGGTGAACATCCAGCGATCGACGCTGACTCGCTTAGCCATAGAGAATCCATTTCACCACGGAGACACGAAGACATGCAGGAGTTTCGCCGTGGATTTCGGGCAGGTGATAACTGAGTTGGTTCCAAGCAGCCTTTGCTGGTGGTGGAGCGCCGCGTACTCCGCCCGGCTGGACGGGCGAAACGCCGATCGCTCCATTTGTTACTTAGCGGGCACCATTCGCAAACTATGTTTTGTCCCACCGGCCTATCGCTATTCGCACAAGGCTACGTGCCAGTAAGCTTAGAAGATACCACCATGCCGTTCCGAAGATCACAAACCAAAACATTGGATGACCAAAGCGCCATGCTAGGCCGAGGAAAATGCCCGACACCGGGAAATCAATGATCAGTATGAATTCTAGTGACCTTGAGATGAAGACCGCCGCACATAGACACAGATGCAGAGTAGGAAGCAAATAAAGGAGGGAGGAGCTAAGCTTGCTGCCTTGGTTATTCATAATCCTCTGCGCTAGTTAGATCGCGACATCGCCAGCGAATGCACCGTCTCCTTGAACACCCGGCCGCGATGTTCATAGCTCTGAAACTGATCAAAGCTGGCGCACGCCGGAGCAAGAAGAATAACGTCGCCCGCCACGGCAGATTCACTCGCGCGCCGGACCGCATTTTCCAGGGTTTCCGCACGTTCGATTTCTGCAGCGCCCTGAATCTGCGATTCGATCTTGCTGGCCGCAGCGCCGATTGTGTACACGCGCTTCACCCGCTGCCGCAACAATTCATGGAGCACGGTGTAATCGCTGCCTTTATCCTTGCCCCCGAGAATCAGGTGCAGGTGTGGAGGAATGTCCGCCGGAAAGGCTTCCAGCGCCTTGATCGTAGCGTCTACGTTCGTGGCCTTGGAGTCGTTGTAGTAATCCACGCCCGCGAACCGGGCCACGAACTCCAGTCGGTGCTCGACAGCTTTAAAAAGCCGAACCGCATGCCGGACTTGTTCGGGCTGGCAGCCGACGAGCATGCCGATGGAAATTCCAGCCAGCACATTTTCCAAATTGTGCGCGCCTTTCAGCGGCACCTCCGCAAGCGGCATGATCTCGCGTTCGCTGTGCCCGTCCCGGAAGTAGATATCCGTGCCGCGGGCAAACGCTCCTCTTTCGACCTCTTTCTTTCGGCTGAACCAGAATAGCTGCGCGCGCGTACGATCCGACAATCCCGCGGTGGTGGGGTCATCGGCGTTGAGGACGGTGAAGTCATCCCCACCTTGGTTTTCGAACACGCGCGCTTTGGCGTTGACGTAATTCACAAAAGTCTTGTGGCGATCGAGATGGTCGGGCGTGATGTTCAGAATCACCGCGATCCGTGGACGAAATTCAACAATCGTTTCCAGTTGAAAGCTGGATACTTCCAGCACGTTCCAGGTCGCGGGTCCGGCCTGATCCACCAAACTGATGGCCGGCGTGCCGATATTTCCGCCAACCACTGTGGAGAACTTTCCAGCGGCAATGATTTCGCCGGCCAATGAGGTAGTGGTGGTCTTGCCGTTGGCTCCGGTAATGGCAACGATTGAACCGGACAGAAATTGCGCTGCAAGTTCGATTTCGCCGATGACCGGCTCTCCCTGGTTGCGCGCCTGCACCAGTTGCGCCGCATCGACCGGCACGCCCGGGCTAACCACGATCAGGTCTTGCCCGCGAAAGGTGCGGTCGCCGTGGCCGCCGGTTTCGACCGTGATCCCATGCTCCAGCAGGAGCAGGATTTCATCGCGAAGCTCGGCTTC
>DATFVD010000570.1:0-3573 GCA_035260505.1 Terriglobales bacterium | reverse complement strand
TTCCACCACGTGGGCGTTGGTCATGATGTATCCGTCAGGATCGACGATGATCCCCGACCCGATAGCATGCTCCCGGACGATGACTGCCGTATTGGTGTGTCCGTGATCCTCCAACGGGCCGTAGCCGGTGACCACGATCTGGACCACCGCGGGCGAAACCTTCGCCACCACTGCTTCGAGAGAGCTGTCCAGCTCTCGCAGGAACTTCGATGACTTGGCCTGAACTAGTTTGTCAGGCGCAAGCGATCGGCTAGTGTCCGGCGATTGCGCCTGCGCGAACGTAGCCAGCAGCAAACAAGCAATACCGCGTTTGATGTGCAGTCTCGTCATTGGCTAATCAATTCTGAAACAGATTTGTACCTCTCTCTTCTCTACGTTCTCTGCAGTTGGAGTTCCATCGGATGCGAAACTTTCCAAGCGGCGCGGGCAGCGTGCCTGGCCCGCATCCGGCAGATATCGCGCACGCTCCCGACCCGCAAGTATGAAGGGCGTCGGAATACCGACGTCGCTATCCTTCTGTCGACACAAGGGACGCTTCATACTCTTGTTTGCTGATCACATAAATCTTGGAAAAGCAGTGTGTTAACGGCAACGGGAAGGTTTGGAGAGCTGCATGCAATGAGTCGAAATGACTAAGTAGTAGTCAGAGAAATTGAATGGAATTGGAGAGGACGGAATCATAATGGCAAATCAAGAGACTAGAAAGTGCGCACACATACCTTGTCTGTGCGATGTACCGCCGGGGAAAAAGTACTGCGGAGACTCGTGCCGCCAAGCCGGAAGCGACGAAGTGGAAATCGCATGTCAGTGCGACCATGCGGCATGTCCGCTCACGATTCGGGAGTTTGTATCTCGACTTGCCGCTCAGGCGGCCAACTGATTCACGACAGAACTGGCGGCGACCGATGCTGTCCCGCCGCGGGAGAATTGATATGTTCCTGAAACAAAGTTTGTCCCTTTTTCTTTCCGGTTGCCTTTTGTTAACCACTGCCCCGGGGGCGTTCGCCGATCAGGCTCCCCAAACCGAACCAACACCACCGGTTCAGGCGGCGCAACAGACTCCGGCACAGCTGCAGCAACTCGTAGCGCCGATTGCATTGTATCCGGACGCGTTGGTTGCGCAGATCCTCGCAGCCGCGACCTATCCCGACCAGATCGTGGAAGCGGACCGGTGGTTGCAGCAGCATACCGATCTCAAGGGACAACAATTAGGCCAGGAGGTGGATAAGCAACCCTGGGATCCAAGCGTGAAGGCCCTTACCGAATTTCCCTCAGTGCTCGCCAACATGGACAAGAACCTCTCATGGACCTCGTCACTCGGCGACGCTTACGTTAACCAACAGCAGGAAGTAATGAACGCTGTTCAGGTGATGCGCGATCGTGCGCAGAAAGCCGGGAACTTAAAGAGCACATCGCAGGAAAACGTAAGCAATCAGGGCCAAACCATTGTGATCGAACCCGCCGACCCTGAGGTTGTTTACGTTCCTGAGTACGACCCGTGGCTCGCGTATGGGGAGCCGATCGGAGTCTGGCCGGGCTGGTATTCGTATCCAGGACTGTTTCTTGCGGGCCCGGGAATTGCGTTTGGATTTGGCTTTGGAATTGGTTATTTTGGCGGGTTCGGCTGGGGCTGGCACCATTGGGGATCCGACTGGCATCACCACGATGTCATTTATAACCACAACACTTATGTGTCCCACAGCAGAATCTTCGCTAATCACAACACCTTCAATCGCGGGCGCGCGAACTCCAATCCTGGTGGCGGATTTCATGGTGGAAGTGGATTTCAGGGTCGCGGACCTGGTGGAAATCCGGGGTTCCGAAATCCAGGGGCTGGATCAGCCCCGCAGCATGGATTCGTAGCCCCGCAACACGGATCTGCGGCGCCGCATGTTCAACCTGGCGGCCGTTCCGGCGCGTTCGGCGGCTTTAATCATGGAGGAGTTGCCAGAGGGTTCTCTTCTCGCGGGCAGTCGAGTTTCGGCGGCGGGTTCCACGGTGGAGGAGGTTTCCACGGCGGCGGGGGTGGAGGCTTTCACGGTGGCGGAGGTCACGCGGGCGGAGGTCACCGGTAACTCGGGTTCATTCCTGGAAGGCAACTTACGAAATGGAGAACGAAATCATGCACACCACAAATCTGATCACCGAAACAGCCTCCAGACCGAGGCTCAACTGGGTGGCTGCCCTCAGCGCTCTGGCATTACTGATTGGGGGCTCCTTCCAATCGAGTCTCGCCCAAAAATCGGGACCCGAAACCTTTTCGTCCCCGGGGAAAGCGACCAGCGCTCTGTTCCAGGCTGTTCAAAATAGCGACGAAGAGGCTCTGGAAAGGATCCTCGGAGCAGACAAGGAAGTGACTTCGTCAAACGACGAGATCGAGGACAAACTCGAACGCGAGCGGTTCGGCCAGAAATATCAGGAGATGCACCGTCTGGTTCAAGAACCCGACGGACGCACGGTACTGTATATCGGCGCGGAAAACTGGCCCTTCCCGATCCCGCTGGTCTCAAAGAACGGTGCATGGCACTTCGATTCCGATAGCGGTAAACAGGAAATTCTGTTTCGCACCGTCGGGGAGAATGAGACCACCGCAATCCAGGTCTGCCATGTTCTGGCACAAGCAGCACAGGCAAAAGAGCGCAGCGACACAGAAACGACAGGCGCCGACCCCATCACCCAGTACGCCCAAAACCTCGTCCGTGGCGGACCTGCGAATGCCGATAACGCCGCTCGCGACACGGACAGCCAGTCGTCGCCTTTCCACGGATACTACTTTCGAATGGTGACAGAAAATTCTGCGGCCGGCAGCAATAACCGTGTGTCTGGCAGCAGGAAGACCGGCGCCTTGTCGCTAGTAGCGTACCCCGCGGATTACCGGTCGTCAGGGGTCATGACTTTCATCGTTACTAAGAATGGGATTGTCTACGAAAAGGACCTCGGGTCTAAAACGCCGACAGTCGCGAAAGACTTAAAGCGCGGCCCGGATTCGAGCTGGCACACTGCGGAGTGAAGTAAGCGACGCAGATAAAGCACAGTCTCTGGAGAATGAATATGAGCAAGAAAACTAGAAGTCGATCGGCCGCCGGCAGCGGAACAATTGCTCTGGGTGGCGAACTCACCGTCAACCGTCTTGGCTTCGGGGCCATGCGCCTTACGGGCGACGGAATCTGGGGGCCCCCTAAAGATCCCGCCACAGCAATTGCCGTCCTCCGCCGCGCCATCGAGTTGGGAGTCAATTTCATCGATACAGCTGATTCCTATGGTCCCCATCTCAACGAAAAATTGATCGCCGAGGCGCTGACGCCTTATCCCAGGGACCTTGTTATCGCTACCAAGGGTGGATGGAATCGCCCTGGGCCGAATCTGTGGACACACGATGCCTCCCCGGCACACTTGCGCAAAGCGGTCGAAGGTAGCCTGAAGAGACTGCGTCTCGACCGGATCGACGTCTACCAGTTGCACGTTCCCGATCCGGTGGTGCCTTTCGACGCGTCGATCGAAACCCTGGCCAACATGCAATCCGAAGGAAAGATCCGGTTAATCGCATTGTCGAATGTTACCGTGGAGCACATC
>DATFVD010000569.1:0-3952 GCA_035260505.1 Terriglobales bacterium | reverse complement strand
CTTCGCGGACAAGAGTGTCCGCGCCACACGAGCAACTTCAACTCAATTTGTGGAAATAGTGAAGTTCACTGTGATGCGAGCCTGCGTTTCCACGGGCTGCCCGTTTTGGATGTAGGGCTTGAAGTGCCACTGCTTCACGGCCTCGCGGGCCGCGGTAGCCAGAATGCCAGGGCCGCTCAGGATCTGTAACTCCTGGATCGTGCCGTCTCGGGAGATGAGCGCCTGCAACCTGACCGCGCCTTGCACTTTCATCTGACGCGCCAGCAAAGGATAATCCGGCGGCACGGAAACAGTCACGTTCTGCGCCGTTTGCGGCGAGAGTTGCACGTGATCGCCGGCACCGACCACCGTACTCGTTGACGTGGCAGCGCCGGGTGCGGAAGACGTCGCCCCCGAATCGACATCAAGGTGGATCGCATTACTCTTCGCGGGCACATTGGTGTGGCGGTTTCCGGCTACGACTTCCACCTGCAAAGGAGGTAGTGCCGCGCGCTCGGTGCTTGCCGAAAAGGGAGCTTCGTTTGCCACGGGCGCTGTGGACTTGGCTGGCTTACGTTCCCGCTTGGTAGTCGTCGGCAAGGTGGCAGGTGCAGCAGGAGTGATCTTGGTCTCGCTTTTCGCGGTCTTGCTGCGAACCATGGCTTCCTGCTCTTCGCCGGTCGGCGGAAACCAGAAATCCCAGTCCCGCAGAACGACTGCCACCAGCGCCACGAGCAGTATCCCCAGCGCGATGAGCATCCGTTTCCGCTGTACTTCCTGATCCTGAGACGCGGGTCGCGAGGGAAGCGGCGTTGACCGCTCTAACTGGTTCTCGGGCTGGGTTTCGTCTTGAAACATAGGCACGGGAGCGCCCTCGATTTTAACCCCTTCTCGCGGATGGCTGAGTTAGTATGCCCCTAAACCAGGCCCATGCCAAGCAAAACCCGGTCTGGTTGTACGTTTCGCCAAGGTTGACCGAATTGTGGGACGGGACTTACTCCGTCTCACTCCCCGACAGGAGGCGCGGCAAGCCGCGTCTCTACGGGAAAGTCGCTCAGGAAACTTTCACGCCCTTGTCCTCCACCTTGTCAAGAATTCCGGTCGCGGCGTCAAGAATTTCCTTATCCACCTTACGATTCGAAGCGATGGCTTCCGCTAGCGGGATGGAAATAATTTTGTTTCCCCGCAACGCCGCCATGCGTCCGAATTCTCCACGGTGCACCATGTCGATGGCGCCCAGTCCGTAGCGCGTGGCCAGTACGCGGTCGAAAGCGCTGGGCGATCCGCCCCGTTGGATGTGGCCGAGCACAACCGAGCGCGACTCGAAGCCAGTCCGTTTTTCGATCTCCTGCGCCAGTACCGAGCCGATTCCCCCCAGCCGGGCATGCCCGAATTCATCAACGCCCGCGGCCGGCAGAGTCTCATTGCCCCCGGCAAATTTTGCGCCTTCGGCCGCCACCACGATGCTGAAGTATCTTCCGCGCGCGTGGCGCTGGCGAATGGTTTCGGCCACCTGGTCAATATCGAAGGGAACTTCGGGGATCAGAATGACATCTGCGCCGCCGGCGATGCCGCTGTAAGTCGCGATCCAGCCGGAATCGCGTCCCATCACTTCCACCACGATCACGCGATTGTGCGCCTCGGCCGTTGTGTGCACCCGGTCAATCGCTTCGGTCGCCACGTCCACGGCCGTGTCGAACCCGAAGGTGAAGTCGGTGCCCGCCAGATCGTTGTCAATCGTTTTCGGAACGCCAACCACTTTTATTCCGATGTCGAAAAGTTTCTTCGCCACCGAGAGCGTGTCATCGCCGCCAATCGCGATCAATGCGTCACAGCCATGCTTCTTGAGGTTCTCGGCGCAACGCTGCAAGCCGCCCTCACGCTTGCCGGGATTGGTGCGCGAGGTGCGCAGGATGGTGCCGCCACGGGGCAGAATTCCGCCGACCGCCGCCAAGTCGAGCTCCATGGTCTTGTCTTCCAGCAACCCGCGCCAGCCCTCCATGAACCCCACGAACTCGTCTTCATAATGGAAGCTGCCCTTACGCACCACTGCCCGAATCACCGCATTCAGCCCGGGACAATCGCCCCCGCCCGTCAGCACTCCAATCTTCATCGCCTCATCCTCATAGGAATTTTTTATTACGAGTATGACTCCGCCCCCTGAGCGGATACACTCCGCCCGTACCCCATTGTTTCAGTGAGCCGGAATGTAATAGGTTATCACGCGAGTCGTGTCGAGATGGCTGGTCTTCAAACCTTCACCACAGAGAACACAGGGGAGCACAGAGAGAATCGGCCTTACCCTGTGTTCCCCTGTGCTCCTTGTGGTAAAGAAGTTGACTTACTCGATGCGCAGCTTGCGAAGCCGGCGCTTTTTCGCCACAATACTCGCCGGACACCGGTAGCCAATAGCCCTCATGCCAAAAATCTTGCGCATTCTTTTCTGGACTGCCGTCAGCCTGCTCGGAGCGCTGGCGCTAGCCACCATTGCCTTACATCGCGGCGAGCAGATCAATGCCTTGTGGCTGGTCGTCGCCGCCGTCTCCACCTACGCCGTCGGATATCGCTTCTACAGCAGTTTTATTTCCGCCAAGGTGCTGGTGCTCGATCCGCTGCGCGCGACTCCTGCCGAACGTCTCGACAACGGCCGCGACTTCATGCCTACCAATAAGTGGGTCGTCTTTGGACACCACTTCGCCGCCATCGCCGGCCCCGGGCCGCTCGTCGGCCCCGTGCTAGCCGCACAGTTCGGATATCTCCCCGGCACGCTCTGGATCATCGCCGGCGCCGTACTGGGTGGCTGCGTGCAGGATTTCGTCATCTTATTGTTCTCGGTGCGCCGCGACGGCAAATCACTCACCGAAATGGCAAAGTCAGAAATCGGGCGCGTGGGTGGTGTCGTGGCCTACGTGGCCGTGCTCAGCATCATCGTGATTCTGCTCGGCGCTACCGCGCTGATTGTCGTCAACGCGCTCAAGTCGAGCCCCTGGGGAACCTTTACCATTGCCATGACCATGCCCATCGCCGTATTGATGGGCGTCTATCTGCGCCGCATCCGCCCGGGCAAAGTTCTCGAGACTTCCGTGCTCGGATTTGTCCTCGTCCTCGCCGCCATCTTCGGAGGACAGTGGGTTTCCGAAACCGCTTCCTGGGCAGCCATCTTCACGCTCACGGCTCCGACGCTGGCAGTTCTAATTATCATCTATGGATTTGCCGCGTCTTCGCTGCCTGTGTGGTTGCTGCTCGCGCCCCGCGACTACCTGAGCACCTTCGTCAAACTAGGCACCATCGCTCTTTTAGCGGTCGGCATCGTGGCGCTGCGCCCGTCGCTGCATATGCCGCCGCTGACGCGCTTTGTCGATGGCACCGGGCCCGTGTTTGCCGGAACCATCTTTCCCTTCGCGTTTATCACCATCGCCTGCGGCGCGGTCAGCGGATTTCATTCCCTGATTTCCAGTGGCACGACTCCCAAACTGATCCGCCGCGAACCGGAAACCCGCATGGTCGGCTACGGCGGCATGATGGCCGAGTCCATGGTCGCGATCATGGCCATGATCGCGGCTTCGGTGTTGCAACCTGGCGTTTATTTCGCCGTCAACAGTCCCGCTGGCATCGTGGGCCAGGCGCCGGAAGTAGCCGCGACCACTATCAGTTCCTGGGGATTCCCCGTCACCGCCGCCCAGATGGCAACGCTGGCGCATGCGGTCGGCGAGCAGACACTCTTCAACCGGACCGGTGGCGCGCCCGCTTTCGCGGTCGGCATGGCGCAAATTTTTTCCAACACCCTGGGTGGACACGCCGTCATGGCGCTTTGGTATCACTTCGCCATCATGTTCGAAGCCCTCTTCATCCTCACCATCATTGACGCCGGCACCCGCGCCGGCCGTTTCATGTTGCAGGACGCTCTCGGCCACATCTGGAAACCCCTCGGCCGCACCAGTTGGTATCCATCGATTCTTTTTACCAGCGCGGT
>DATFVD010000568.1:0-2030 GCA_035260505.1 Terriglobales bacterium | reverse complement strand
CCATAGGTGTGATGCCCAAGGCCCGCTAATGGTAAGAAACGAGATAAGGAAGAGGCGCCGCGTCGAAGGGAAACCTTATGAAATTTGCCGGTATAGAGTCGGTATTAATTTCACCGAGACCGATTTTCGTAGCGATTCTAGGGGGAAATTGGCTGGGGCGGAAGGATTCGAACCTTCACCATCCACATTAACAGTGTGGTGTCCTACCGGTTGGACCACGCCCCAGCGGTAATTGCGGCCGACAATGGCCGAACAAACGAGGCGGGCTCCGCGCAGTCGAGCCGCAGCAGAGCGTTTTTCTAAGATAGCACGACCGAGTCAGGATTCCGCAACGCCTCCGCAAAAAAACATGTGTCTCCCCGCACGCCAGCGCATCTCAGAGGATGAAGCTGCACCGAAAGAAATCGCCTTGTAGATGAGGCGATCTCTTGCAAGGGGACTCGTATGTCCAAGCGCGAGCTCGGCTGATTTTTTTGAAAATTTCGAAACAGGTGCCGCCATTACTTGCGTTTTGACAATTCGTCAAAATAAAAATTAACTACCAAGCCGCCGGAACAGTTGCATTCGTGAAAGTTTTGTTGGAAACTATCGCGTCAACTACGACTCGGGCTTGCACTCCCGGTCAGGACTAGGTGGACGCCAGGTGCCTCTCCTTTTGTTTGCGCTCACCGCAAAAGTGCAAAATTGACATGGCCCAGATTTTTCACCGCAGTACGAATTTCATCTCAAGGTTCAGTGTCTTTTTTGGCGCGCTGCTCGCCGCCCTGGCCTTGGCGGCGTGATGGGTTTGGCCCGCGCTCCCTACTTGACGAACCAGAATGTTACCCGCGAGCAGCCCATCCAGTTCAGCCACAAGCACCACGTGGGCGACGATGGCATCGACTGCCGGTACTGTCATACAGCGGTGGAAAGCTCCGCCACCGCTGGGATTCCTCCTACCAAGACCTGCATGAATTGCCATTCCGTGTTGTTCAACAACGCCGGCTATCTGGAGCCGGTGCGCGAGAGTTATCGCACCGATAAATCCATCGAGTGGGTTCGCGTGCATCGCCTGGCGGACTACGTTTATTTCAACCACAGCATTCACATCAACAAAGGCGTCGGCTGCTCTTCGTGTCACGGGCAGGTCAACCAGATGCCGCTGATGTTTCAGGCATCGCCGCTGCTGATGGCGTGGTGCGTGGACTGCCATCGCAACCCCGAAGCGGTTTTGCGCCCACGCGACCAGGTTTTCAACATGGATTGGAAGGCGCCGTCGAACCAGGCGGAAATTGGGAAACGCTTGGCAGCCGAATATAAAATTCAAAGCGTGGAGCAGCTGCAAAGCTGCTCCACTTGTCATCGATAGCGGACGGTATGAGCGATCACGACATCGACGGTTCCATGCATCTGCACAAGACGCACGAGCAGGATTCGCATGAAGACGAGCAGCCTGCGGACTTGACGCTGCGCGAGCGGCCTCTGAATTTAGCCGCGGTGCGCGCCAAGCTCCAATCCAAAAGCGGCAAGCAATATTGGCGCACCATCGAAGAGCTTGCCGAAGATCCGCATTTTGAGGATTTGCTGCACCGCGAATTTCCCCGCCAGGCTTCGGAATGGGACGAAGCTGTCGACCGCCGCGATTTCCTTAAGTTGATGGCGGCTTCGCTGGCCTTTGCCGGCCTTTCCGGCTGCAAAGCCAACGTTCAGACAAACATCGTGCCCTATGTGAAGCAGCCTGACGGCTTGGTTCTGGGCAAGCCCCTGTTCTTCGCCACAGCCATGCCCTTCGGCGGCGATGCCATCGGCGTGCTGGTGGAAAGCCACGAAGGACGCCCCACGAAGATTGAAGGCAATCCCGATCACCCGGCCAGCTTGGGTGGGAGTGATGCGATCACGCAAGCTTCGGTTCTGAATTTGTACGATCCGGATCGCGCGCAAACCGTGACCTTTGCGGGTGAGATTCGCACCTGGTCCGCGTTCCTGGATGCAGCCCAAACAATGGGCGCGGAAATCAAGGCCGCCAACGGCGCAGGGTTTCGCATTCTCAC
>DATFVD010000567.1:0-6460 GCA_035260505.1 Terriglobales bacterium | reverse complement strand
CGAAATCCTGTCATATCTCCAGGATTCATTCAAAATGATCGACAAGGTTATCGCGGAAACGAACGACAAGAACCTATTGCACCCGAACACCGGCCCGTACTGGGGTTCAAACCGACTCTCTGCCCTGACCGCTACCGTATGGCACATCTCCGATCACTACGGCCAACTGGTGGAATACCTGCGGATGAACGGTATCGTGCCGCCCGCCAGCCGGAAATAGTCCGACCTCGATCGCTGGGTTCAACACGACCAACTTTAATCGGGCCTGGCTATTAGCAGGTCGGGCAGGAGATTAGGGAAGAGTTGCCGACAATACGGGAGTTGATCGGTTCGATCAACACTACCGGTTTTTCATTCTCTATGTGAGCTAGCTGGTGCGAAGAGCATTGGCGACGGGAATCAATCGAGACCAAGCGATCTAGCCCTCTTGGCTCTTCTGACTCCATCTCGCTGAACGAGTCGAGTCTAAAACTCCAAGCGCAATTGAAACGCGATCATGCGGGGCGTGCTGTCACCGCCCAAACCGACGCCGAGTAAGCCCGTTGGCGGAGACGTGGTGTAAGTAAGAGCGCCGAACCCAGTCTGAGTAGAGGGCTTCCCAGGAATGCCAGCCAGCACCATGCTCGGAAGTCCAAAATTCGGATGGTTAAATACGTTGAAGAACTGGACGTCAAACCTGAGCTTCAACTGCTCGGTCAGGGGAAACCATTTCGATAAGTAGAAGTCACTCCACGTGAAATTGGGACCGCGTAGCGCGTTACGACCGAGGTTCCCGAATTGACAATTCGTGGGGCTGTCGCCACCCAAGCATGCCCCAGTACTCGGGTCAACCGTCGAGACAAAGGCATCGGGATTGAGCCACTGAACCGTGCCCGGTTGTGTGACACCTGGAATGGGGTTGTGTTCGTAGCGCGGTACGCCGGGAACAACGCTTGCGAATTGAGGTCCACTGCCGTTCACGATGCCATTTCCGTTTGCTGAATAGGGCGTGCTTAGGACGGAGAACGGAATCCCACTATGCCAAAACACGGTTCCCGACACCTGCCAACCGTTCAGTGCGTAGCCGAGAAGTCGGTTTTGGACCTTGACCGGCAATTGATAAACGTATTGAGCACTGAGATTGTGCCGGATGTCATAGTCGCAGGGACCGTAGTTGCGAGCTAAGTTTCCTGGGAGAGGGGAGAGGATTCCTCCCGCCGCGAACTGCAGGAATCCTCCGTTTGAGACGGTGTCCATGCAACGGCTCCAGGTGTAATTCAGTTGTCCCATGAAGCCGTTTCCAAAACGTTTCATCGCGGTCATTTGCAGTCCACCGTAGTGACTATTCGCACCGGTGGAAAATTGTGTCACCGCCCCGAATCGGGGATCGGTAGGTTGCGGATAAGGAAACGGCGCAAAACACCCCGCGCAGACGCTCTGATAGCCGTTCACTTGCGTCAGGTATGGCTGGTTTACCGCACGAGTGCCGACGTATTGCGCGTGGAAGCTTCCCGTGGTTCCCAACTGATGTTCAAAACCAAGACTCCACTCCATGAAGTATGGCGCATGAAGTTTTCCATCGGGTACCGCCGCGATGGCGACCGGAGGAAGACAAGTTGCGGCGTTCGCTTGTGCAGATGCGCAGGAAAGCTGGCCCTGTGTAAACCCCGAACTAAACGCCTGATTAGCGGCCACGGTTGCGTCGACCGCACTGTTAGGCACTCCCGGCGCAATACCTGTGCCACCGACCGTGCCAAGAAGGCCACCCTGGAAAGTTTTAACGTAGGGCGGATTGACCCCGACCACATCGGCGACGGTGCCCGGCAATATATCGCTGAAAATCCCAAAGCCAGCACGCAGCACTGTCTTGGATTCAAACTGCCAGGCGATGGCTGTTCTGGGTTGCAGTATCGCGAGGGGCGTCGAGGAAAACACGTTACCGAGACCTGTTTGAAGGGCGGCGTTCAAAGGTTGATTCACATCATGCGAGACGGAATTGAAAGATCCTGTCAGCCGGGCAATGTGCTGATGCGGATTCAACGGATTGGAATTCAATGTATCGCGTATCCCGAAGGTCCACGTCAGGTTCTTGGTCACCTTCCAAGTGTCCTGTGCGTAGAGGTCGAGATTGAGGAAGTTGAAGGGTTCGTTGGCTGACGTGGGGAAAGTCTTTGTTGCCGTCGATGCGACTCCATAAATGTATTGTGACAGGGTGGTGTACGTCACTGTCGGGACAGTTCCCTGCCCGAAGTCATAGTCATTCAGCCGAAGAATCCGAGTATTGGTTCCATAACGCAACTCGTGTGCCCCAAGGCTCCATGCGAGGTTATCGTTGATAAAGAAACGGGAGGCGCGTCTTCCCTGGACCCAGGTGTTGTCAAATCCCCCGACCCTGGTGAAAGGGGCATTCGCACCACTGCCTTGCAGAACGATGGGAAACGCGGAAAGAGTCTTCTGAAAATCCGCAGGCCCGAATAGGCTTTCATACCAGGAAAATGCCGGGTTGAAATAGTTCACAAGATTTTGCGAAAAGACGTAGGTATACCCTGCGGCAAGCGAGTACAGAGGTTGCGGGGAAACAGAGTTGAACAAAGCGTTGATCGGATCTGTATAGGCGGCTTGGACGCCGGTATCCGTCTGAAAGCGAGACCAGGTGGTGTTCCTTTCATTGATGTTGTAATCGATTCGAACCGTCTGGACCTGTTCGTGATCAGCGCTTGAATGCGAAATGCTCTGACGATTTGCGCAACCGTTCCCATCGTTCGCAATTGCGGGCGCAACTCCACTAGTGTCGAATGGACAGCCAAGTACGGTAAGGGGTGTTCCGCTGGTATTTCCGTAGAGTGAAAACATCCTCTGGTAGAACGGCACCGACTGCGGTGATGGCTGATAGACTGACCCAGTGACAGAATCGGTTCCGCCCAAGGGCAGTTGCTGCAAAACGTAATTCTGAAATGCCGGAGTTGGAACGGTGGTCGGCGTGACGATGGGGAGTGCAATCCGAACCCACTCGCTATCGAAGAAGAAAAACAGCTTGTCGTGGATAATCGGGCCTCCAACGCTTCCGCCAAAGTGGTTTACCGTCGAGCGCGGTTTGTGACTTCCTGGAGTGGCATTCGTGAAATAGTTGGCTGCGTTGAACCTGGAACCGTTCCACAGCTCGTAGAGGTTTCCGTGAAACTGGTTCGAACCAGACTTTGTAACGTAGTTGACCTGGGACGCTCCATAACGCCCCTGATCAACGCCATAGGAAAGCGTATTGACTGTCACCTCCGATATCGAATTCAGTCCGAGGACTAGGTTTGTCGAAAGTCCACTGTTTAGATTGGTCAGCGGGTCGTTTGATTCTAATCCATCGACGATATAGCCGTTTGAGAGAGCGGGCAGTCCATTGAACTCGACGTTGCCGAACCCATTCGCTCCGCCGACGAAGTCATTGCTGCTGCCTGCCGTGTTGACAAGCGCGCCCGCGGCAAACTGAAGAGGGTAAGTTAAATCACCGCCTGGATTTGGAAGATTCTCCAGTGCGCGCGCGTTGAGAGTTGTTAGTGTGTTCGCATTCTCCGGGTTGAGAATTGGAGCTTCGGTGCTCACCTCAACGGTCTGGTTTGACTGTGCGATCTTGAGTCTGAAATCGACAGTTTGCTTCTGGCCCAGCGTAGAGGATACAGCATCATTCTGCTGTGTTTCGAAGCCTTCTGCTTCCACTTTGACCGAGTACGCACCGGGCTTCAGCTGTGGAAAGTTGAACCGCCCCGAGTCATCGGTACTCGCGCTTCGCCTCAGTCCAGTCTCCTTATTCGTGACCGTCACCGTGGCACCAGGCACCGCCGCGCCGCTCGCATCGCTCACTTGGCCGATGATCGCGCTGGTAGTTTCACCCTGGGAGAAGGTTAGCTCAGGCAAGAGAAAATGGAACAACGCGACAAGAACAAATATCGAAAGAGTCGAACGCAGCATGGTTGTAGGCCCAGTTCCATCCATCTGGACCGTTCGCATGATTAACCTTACTTAAGATAAGTTATTAAGGCAAGTAAATACGGTACAAGAAAGTGTTGGAGTTTCCTTCAACACTCCTGATTACTCGGCTTGTAGGAAGTGATCTCCGCGATTGGCATCGACTCTGGACGGATTACGGGCCAACCGGAAGTAACCGAATTACTTCTTGTTAGCCGACTACTCACGAAGTATTCATGGTGCTTCCGCTGCCCGGCACAGCTCCGCCAAGCGGTCCTGCGTTCCCTCGGGATCAGGGGCTTTCTCCGGCGCCACCCATTCGCGCGGCGAGCCGGCAGCAAGCAGCAAGCGCGCCACTTCAACATGATCTGCGCCGTTTTGCGACGTGTGTCGCCAGCCTTCACATGCCCACACCAGCGGTGTCGCGACGAACATGCCATCTGCGGCATTCACCGACGCGCCCTTCGCCAGCAGAACCTTCACTGCTTCCACGTGGCCGCCCATCGAGGCACGATGGAGTGCTTCCACTCCGTTGCTGTCCTTTACGTTTGGATCGAAGCCACATTGCAGCATTGTTTCGAGAGTTTGCGCATCGCCGCGTTCGGCCGGAGTGTGCATCATCAAGTGGTGCTCTGGGCGAAGCTCGTTGCGCAGATTCGGATGTTCCTTGAGCAGCGAGCCTGCTTGCGCCTTATTGCCGAAAGTACACGCCGCAACAAAACGGTCGACCCGCGAGAGTTCGTCTTTCGCGCCATGTCGCAACAACCAGGCCGCCACCTCGTCATTCCCGTGCAGCGCGGCGAGCGCATGCGCCGTGCGTCCATCGGGCCGGCGCTTATTTACATCCGCTCCGTTGGAGACCAGCAACTCCACCGTCTTAACGTCCAATCGTTGTGCCGCAACGTGGAGCGGCGACTCGCCCGATTGCGCCCATGCCAAGTTCGGATCGGCTCCGTGCTCCAATAACCACTTCGCTCCGGAAATGTCGTCCGGCCTCATCCAACCCAGAATGTACGCAAGCGGGGGAACGCCTCCTGGAATTCCGTTAACATTGACGCCGAATCGATACAGCAATTCCAGCGCCGCAACATTTCCACTGCCCGCCGCAATGTGCGTGGAAACGCCGTCCGTCGGATTTGCGCCGCTCTTGAGCAGCAACTCTGCAAGCTCAGGCTGCCCCGTAGCAATCAGCGCTCCCCAGAGCGCTGTCCGTGGCAGCTCAGGGTGCCAGTTCCAGTCATATTCGGCGTTTGGGTTCGAGCCCATCCGTAGTAGTTCCCGTGCAATTCTCACAAGCCCCTTCGCTCGCTCGGGCGAATCCTTCTGCAGAAATGTGTGGCAGACGTACAGCAGCGGCTCCCAATTCTGGACTCCGCCTCGTTGCCGCGCTATCGCTGGATTCGCATTAAGCCGCGTTTCCACCGCGTCTGCATCGCCCAGCACCAGCTCCGTGTACAAATTGGCATTTGCGATGCCGGCGTGCCTCGCGAGCAATCGCATCGCTCGTTCGGGCGCGCTTCCAGTGGCGCAGCGCACAAATTCATCCACTGCCGCTGCGAACGAAAGCGATCGCTCTTCCACTTCCTGCTTCAATGCAGTCCACGACTTAAAGCCATACTCACGCGCAAGCACAAATTGCGCGTCATGTAAGGCAATCGCGTCTGGTTTGAGGGATCGCCCGATTAAAACCGCTTCGAACCTCTGAATTGCGTTTGGCTCTTGGCTTCGGGCTGCGGCGAGTAACGACTTGGCTTGCTTTTTGAGCTGCTCTAAATTGGCGCGCTCGGGTAACTGCTGCAACGTCATAGTGACCTCCATGCTTTAGCCTGGGTTCGCAATCAGGCAGCACGGGATCTAGACGTGCGTTCAACCTTCGGATTGGCAGTGGGCTTGGCCCTTCGCGCGAACCTGCTGGCGCCTGGAGCGCACCCTCCGTAAATACCACGATGCTTTCCGGCTTTCAAGGGCAAATGAATCCCTTCGAAAGGAGTCACTGACGATTGCTAGGGAGTATTAAGCAGCTCTGGCCGTATCACGGGCAACCCGGAAGTCATCAGCTCGCCCGTTGGGTTAGTATCGAGAAACGCGCTTGTATTGAGTGGTCTGGCTAACTTCCAGGTGGAAGGCAGGCGCGTCCCCCTACCTGCATGCAAGTTGGCAAGCATTCGGTTGCGCGCCGAGTGCTTGGTTTCATCGCCATTGATCTGATAAACCGCAGAAACATCTGCCGCAGTTAAGCTTCGTTCGCCTTCATTAATCGCAATTAATCGTGATTCGCGCAGTCGACACTTCATCATCGAAGGGCCGAATTTCCTGAAAATGTTCGCAACTCATTGAATGACGAAGGAGTTGGCTCCCCGGGGAGGATTCGAACCTCCAACATTTCGGTTAACAGCCTTGTGCCTGATTTAATCACAATTGTGCCGGAGCCGAGACAAATCGAGGGGAATCAGCAAGTTCTGATCAAATGGGACTAACTCAGATTCACCTTCTCTTTTCAGTTTTCATTACCATTTGCCGCCAT
>DATFVD010000566.1:0-5121 GCA_035260505.1 Terriglobales bacterium | reverse complement strand
ATCTCGTTGATGGTGCTGATCAGCGTGAACCTGGGAATTTTAAATCTCTTGCCGATTCCGATCCTGGACGGCGGCCACATCCTGCTACTGGCGATTGAGGGCGGTCTGCGGCGCGACTTGAGCCTGGCGTTCAAGGAGCGGTTCGTGCAGGTCGGTCTGGTCTTCCTCTTGGTAGTCTTCGCCATCGTTATGTACAATGACGTGGTGCGGCTGCTGCCGATACATTCCTGAGCTCACCTAGCCTTAGTTGACTGACCTAGTTCGCTGAGCGCCGCACCCGGAGAAAGAATGTCTGTATCGCCGCAGCACCGGGCTTCCACCGGCGAGCGAATCAATACCGCGGAAACAACCGGAAGATTGCAGCAGGCGCTGGGGAAGCGGCGCATCCGGTTGACCCGGCAGCGGCGGGTGATCCTGCAAGTGATGGACGACGCCGAGCAGCACCTGGACGTCGACCAGATCTTGGAGCGCGCGCAGAAAATCGATTCCGGCGTGGCCTTGGTTACCGTTTACCGCACGATTGATCTCCTCAAAAAACATGGCTTGATTGACGAGCTGGACTTGCTGCATCTGCGCGGCGACCGGCACTACTACGAGACGCATGGTCCCCGCGACCACATTCATGTGGCGTGCTTGCGCTGCGGGAAAGTGCGCGAGTTCGAGAGCCGGCTGTACGAGCAGCTGAAGCAGCAGATCGCGCGGGATTTTAATATGAAGGTGACGGTGTCGCGCACGGAAGTCGGCGGCTACTGCGCCGACTGCCTCGAAAAGTCGAGCTCATAGCAGCGAGTCAAGCCTGCGGAACTCCTACAAAAAAAGAAGTTGTAACAGGTCAAAATTCAAACTGCCCCACTCCCCAACTGATGGTAGTGGGTTAGTTTCCGGGTGGCCGACGATACGCCCAAAGCCTCGTATTTCGCTCAGCGCAGTGCCCCCTTGCTTACCGAGAGAAGTTCCTATAGACTCCTCTCGGAAACCGATATGAGCAAACCCAATGACCTCGTCCAAGGCACCCTTGATCTGCTCCTTTTGAAAATACTGGCGCTGGAGCCCCTGCACGGATGGGCCATCAGCCTCCGCCTGAAATCCATCTCCGGAAACGTGCTGCAGGTGAGCGAAGGATCCCTTTACCCTGCATTACACAAGTTGGAGCAGGAAGGCTGGATCGCCGCCGAGTGGAAGCAGACTGAGAATAACCGGCGCGCGAAGTTTTATTCGCTCACCCGCCTGGGCAGAAAGCAGCTCGAATCGGAGTCGGCGAACTGGCAGCGGCTGTCCTCGGCCATCTCGCACGTTATCCAGCTTTCAGAGGCTTAGAAGAGAGTTATGCGAATAGAACACTGGTGGTTCACGGCCCGCTTGCGGCTGAGATCTATTCTGCGTGGCCGCCGGGTGGAGCGGGAACTCGATGAGGAACTGCAGTTCCACCTGGAGTGCAAAATCGAGGAAGGCATCACCAATGGGCTTTCTCCAAAAGAGGCGCGCTACGTGGCGATGCGCGCGATGGACGGACTGGAACAACGGAAAGAGGAGATGAGAGACATGCGACGCATTCATTGGTTGACGGATTTCCTCGACGACGCGCATTTCGCGATCCGCAGTCTGCGCCGCACGTCCGGGCTTACCGCCTTCGTGGTGATCACGCTGGCGGTGGGGATCGGGATGACCTCGGGGACTTTCAGTATGGTCGATGCGCTGATTTTTAGGCCTTATCCCGTGCCGGATCCGAGTGGCGTGGTCACCCTGGCGAGCACTACACACGATAGTAATCTCGACGATTTCTCCTATCGCGAATACCTGGACATCCGCGACAAAACGAAGAGCTACGATGGCGTGATCGCCAATGCAGGTATGGAGGCTGTCGCCTTCAGCGCCGAACCCGCAGCAACGCCGCGGATTAAGGGCGGGGTGATGGTTTCCAGTAACTACTTCCACGTGCTTGGCGTGGAACCGCGGGTGGGGCGCGGTTTTCGGGAGGACGAAGATCAGGTGCCCGGTCGCAATGCCGTGGTAGTGCTCGGGCCAAACTTCTGGAAGCACGAATTCGCGAGCGACCCGGGCGTCCTCGGCAGGACGATTCGCCTGAACGGCACGGAGTTCACCGTGATTGGCGTGGCGCCGGAAACCTTCCCAGGGATGCAAATATTCGAGCATCCCGACTTCTACATGCCGTTGGCCATGGCGCGGGTGTTTTCGATTAACCCGCAGAAGAATTTTTTCGAGGACCGCGACGATCGTGAGTTGAATGTCAGGGCGCGCTTGAAACCGGGCACGACGCTGCAGCGGGCGCGGAATGAGCTCGCCATGCTCGCGAAAAACTTCGAGCGCGAGTATCCGAAGGTCAATCACAGCCGCGGCGCGGCGGTATACACGCAGTTCGAAGCGCGGACTCGAGAAGACCTTAATTGGAAATTCAGCGTGATCTTTGTGATCCTAGCGCTCGCGATCCTGCTCGTGGCTTGCAGCAACGTTGCGGGACTTCTCCTGAGCCGCGCCCGCGCGCGAACGCGCGAAATCGCAATACGGCAGGCGATTGGCGCCGGGCGTTTCCGCCTCATTCGTCTGCTGTTGACGGAGAGCCTGATTCTGGCGTCCTTGGGTGGATTGGTCGGGATCGCGATCGGGTACGGCATCGTAGAATGGTTTCACACTAAAGAAAGCATAGTAGTTTTGACTGACTTGCCGGTCTCGCTCCCGTTCCAGATGGACACGCGCGTACTCCTCGCAAGCCTCGCGTTGTCCGCCTTGAGCGCGCTCCTTTGCGGCCTGGTGCCGGCACTGCAAAGCACGTGCGTGGACGTGGTCAACGCACTCAAGTCGGCCGAAGTGGATGTGCCCGGTCGCAAACGCCTGTGGGGCCGGAATGTGCTGGTGGTGGCGCAAGTTTCCGGCTCCCTGATGCTTCTGACGGCGTCTTTCCTGATGGTCCGAGGTTTTCAGCATGGCTTGCTTGAGGGTACTGGCTTCGCGAAAGATCATCTGCTGATGACCAGCTTCGATCCGCGGCTGGTGCAGTACAACTCAGCGCAAACCCAACAGTTCTACAAGTTGCTGGCCGAACGTGTACGGGAAGCGCCTGGAGTTGCTAGCGAGGCTCTCACCCAGAACATTCCGCTCGGAATAGAAGACTTTGACGGCCTCGCCTTCGTGCCGGACGGTTTTCAGATGCCGCGCGATCGCGAGAACTTCAACTCGACGATGGATACGGTTGATGAAGGATACTTCGAGACGATGGGGATTCCGATTTTGCGTGGCCGCGGCTTCCTGGCTTCCGATACCGCGGAGACGCCGCGTGTCGCCGTGGTGAATGATCAGTTCGCGAAACACTATTGGCCGGGATCGGATGCGGTGGGGAAACACATCCGCCTCGATGGCCGTGTCGGCACACTGATGCAGATTGTAGGCGTCGCGCAGACCATCAAATATCAAAACACTTTCGAAAGGCCAATGGATTTTGTGTATATGCCGGTGGCCCAACATCCGATCGCTCGAATGACCTTGATGTTGCGCTCCACCGGCGATCCGATGCAATTGGTTCAGTCCGTGAAGGACGTTGTCCGTATCCTCGATCCGAATCTGCCGATGTTGCGCACGATGGCTTATGAAGACTTCTACATGGACCGGGCTGTGAAAGGACCACGAATTGCCATGGACCTGGTGGGCAGCATGGGTGTGGCGGGCCTCCTGCTGGCCATCGCCGGCTTATATGGGTTGGTGGCGTACAACGTCAGCCGCAGAACCCGTGAGATCGGCATACGCATGGCCCTTGGCGCGGCAAGCTCGGACGTGCTGCGGCTGGTGATGGGCAAGGGCCTAGTGCTGGTGGGGATGGGAACGGTGATTGGGCTCGTGATGGGTTTCGCCCTCGAGCAGCTCATGAATTCCATGCTGTTCAATGCGGGCGGCGTAGACATTTTGGCTTATGTCATCGTCGTGCCTTCGCTGTTTCTAGTAACTATGCTGGCGGCCTACGTGCCCGCTCGAAGAGCATCTCGGATTGCGCCCACGCAGGCGTTGCGATACGAGTAAGTCATGGTCCCCAGGGGCCCACAACGAAGGATGAAAATGGGCTCGAGATGGCGTAGCGTTTGTGTAGCCGCGTTGGCGACAGAGGCCGAGCTACTCTGGCGCTCACAGAGCCCGCTTACGAGTAGTGCAGTTAGTTCGTGAACGCCGGATCCGCCACGCACGCTTCTCGAAAGCACAATCTTCTAGGCGCTACTCGTCAAGAAACGGACAAGTGCCCGTTGTGGGGAATTAAAAATCCCTGTTTGGATTTTGCTGTTGATCGTGAGCGGATGACGGGCAACCCGGAAACTGACCCCTTACCCAACTGATTCTGTCCTTGACGAGTCGATTACGGACCTGGTACGATAAACACGTAAGAAACTACGCCCCGACGCTGTTCGGGGCTTTTTCTTTTCTGGCGCAGGCGTCACTCCCTGTAGCGCCTTTTGTCTCCGTCTTCCTCTCTGCCGTTGCTGTTCTCCGTCATCTCTGTGCTCTGACCTCTGTGTTCTCTCGACGAACGCCGTCGCGCCCTGAAAGACCTCGCCCCACGCAAGCTCGCCGTGTAGTGGCGGGTCTTTAGACCCGCGCTTTTGGCTTTCTTCGTTGATTGTTCCGCGCTCCTCGTGCCGGTCTAAAGATCGGCCACTACAAGGAAGATGCCACGGCAAGCTCCGCCGTAGCGGGTCTTTAGACCCGTGTTTTTCTCTCGCCAGCTGCTAGCTGCCAGCCGCGGCGAGTGTCAACGATTCGCCGTGGTTGAACTGTTGGCTTCTGTCACTTTTGTTTCTGCTTTCCGCATCTGCTTTTTCCTTTCAAGGATCCGCCCATGAAACCCAAAAAACTGAACGCCCAACTCCTTTGGATGCAGTTTGAAGATGTTCTCGCCCCGCGTCTCGGCCTGAGCGTCAAGGAGCGCGCCGTCTATTCCTATCTGCTGCGCCATTCCCTCGTGGTCGGCAAGCTCCGCCTGCAGTTTGCGGTTATGGCCTTAGCTCGCACTTTGGGTCTGTCCATCGGAGCGGCGCGCCAGGCGGTGCGCCGGCTGGATGAGCTGGGGGCTTTGCGCGTGCTGGAACGCAGCAAGAGCGGCCATCTGGCTGAGATGCGCCT
>DATFVD010000565.1:0-16854 GCA_035260505.1 Terriglobales bacterium | reverse complement strand
CGT
The DNA here is from genome assembly GCA_035260505.1 of Terriglobales bacterium. Taxonomy (GTDB): domain Bacteria; phylum Acidobacteriota; class Terriglobia; order Terriglobales; family Acidobacteriaceae; genus Acidiflorens. Next base: position 16,851 of record DATFVD010000565.1, on the reverse strand, counting down.
AAGCGCGGACTTGACGCAAAGATCATGGACGCGAGAGCGCTGACCTTTGAGAGCGAATTCGATGCCGTCTTTTCGAATGCCGTCCTGCACTGGATTAAGGATGATCCCGATGCGCCAGTCGCAGGTGCATTCCGCGCTCTCAGGACAGGAGGGAGGTTTGTGGGTGAGATGGGCGGCCATGCCTGCGTCGGCGCAATTACCGTCGCCTTGGTAGCCACGCTTGAGCGCCGCGGTATCAGGGACGCGGCTTCGTGGATTCCGTGGTACTTCCCGACCGTCGACGACTACGAAATACGGCTGCGCCGCGCCGGGTTTGTGCCGCATAGTGTACAACTGATTCCGCGCCCCACGCCGCTGCCAACCGGAATGCGCGGTTGGCTGGAGACTTTCGCTAATCCGTTCTGCGCCGCACTACCGCAGAGTGAGCTCAGCGGTTTTCTTGACGAAGTCACGGCCATACTCAAACCAGTTTTGTGCGATGCTCAAGGGCGCTGGACCGCGGACTATACTCGCCTGCGCTTTGCGGCCGTCAAAGCCTGATTTCGTGCGGGGTTGCCTCGCGCGGCGAAATGTACCGGATGCGCAGTGATCACGATCACATTACGCGGGGTTGGTTCAAGCTAAGGTGAACATGGAGTTTGCATGTTTGCCGGACGCCTCACGCAAGCCACATTACGCGCACTGGACTGGATGGCGACAAAAACGCTCTCGACCGAGGATATACCCGTGCACCAAGTTGTCGGCCGACGCGGTGAAGAAGACGCTTATTTTTATCTTCGCCGGCGGGGCTACACAGTCATCGCCCGCAACTACCGCTCCCCCAATCACCGCGGCGAACTCGATCTTGTCGGCTGGGAGCGGGACGTCCTCTGTTTTATCGAAGTAAAAACTCGGACCAAGCACGATCTCAAGCCCGCCGAAGCGGCCGTAGATCGCGATAAACAAAGGGATCTATTAATGGTCGCCCGAGACTTTCTGCGCCAGATGCCCAGTTCGTGCCAGTGGCGGTTCGACGTGCTCGCCGTATATTATGACCACGGACACAGCCAACCCTCGTTCGAGCTGTTTCAGAATGCGTTTCCCGTGTCGTACAATCGTGGGTTTGCGAACTCCTACTGAAAGGATTTAGTACGTGCCAGAATTAAGAAAAGACCCCATCGTGGGCCGGTGGGTGATTATTTCCACGGATCGCGCCAAGCGGCCGACAGATTTTGTACGCGAAGCTGTGAAGATCAAGGGCGGATTCTGTCCCTTTTGCTATGGCAATGAAAGCAAAACCCCGCCGGAGATCCTGGCGTATCGCCCAAGCGTGAATGGCAATACTCCACTGAAAGACACTCCGGGTTGGACGATCCGTGTCGTTCCTAATAAGTTCCCGGCACTCGGCATCGAAGGCAATTTGAATAAGCAGGCTGAGGGCATGTTTGACAAGATGAACGGCATCGGCGCCCACGAAGTCGTCATCGAAACGCCCGACCACAACGCCACCCTGGCCTCGCTCTCCGCGAAGAAAATCGAAGACGTTCTGTGGGCCTTCCGCGATCGTATTCTCGACCTCAAGAAGGACCGCCGCTTCAAGTACATCCTGCTCTTCAAGAATCATGGAGAAGCGGCCGGCGCTTCGCTCGAGCACTCGCACTCGCAACTGATTGCGTTGCCGATTCTGCCGATTTATGTGGTGGAGGAACTGCAGGGAGCCAAGCAGTATTACATCTACAAAGAGCGCTGCGTCTTCTGCGACGCCATCCGCCAGGAAACCGACACCGGCACAAGAGTTGTGGCTGAGAACGAAGATTTTCTGACCCTCGCTCCGTATGCGCCGCGTTTTCCCTTTGAAACCTGGATCCTCCCCAAGCGTCACGAATCGGCCTTCGAGAACTCGTCGTCGCACATGTTCGAAAATCTCGCGAAAGCGCTCAAGCTGCTGCTGATGAAAGCCGATCGCGTGCTCGACAATCCCCCCTACAATCTGGTCGTACACACGTCGCCGGCGCAGGATCCGGCCAATGAGTATTACCACTGGCACATTGAATTCATGCCCAAACTGACCAAGACGGCGGGATTTGAATGGGGCACCGGTTTCTACATCAATCCCACGCCGCCCGAAGAAGCGGCGAAGTTTCTGCGCGAGGCGAGCGTCGAAGACGGGGCTCCCAACATGGTGGCCGCCCGCTGAGTTTCACGTTGCCGTAAATTTCGTCCGAAATCACGTAGCCCCCGGACGCATTCGTCCAGGGGCGGCAGTCGCGCTCTCGTGTATTCTTGACGCCAACTTCTCCGGGACAACTTATGCGACGCCTCCTGCCGATCTTTCTGCTTGCCGCGATGGCTCAGTCTCAAACGCCGCCCGCGCCGCTGCTGGCCAACGTCACCGGGCACAAAACCACAAGTCTGAACGGAGCGTGGCACATTATTATCGACCCCTTGGAATCGGGCTTGAATGCGGAATACTTCCGCAATCGCAAGCCGAAAGACCAGCGGGACCTCGTCGAGTATGACTTCGACACGTCGGAAACACTCACCGTCCCCGGCGACTGGAATACGCAGAAAGAAAAGTTGCTGTTTTATGAAGGGCCGCTTTGGTATGAGAAGTCGTTCACGTACGCGAAACGGGAGCACACGCGCATATTCGTATATTTTGGCGCGGTGAACTATCGCGCGCGGATCTATTTAAACGGTGAGCCGCTCGGCGAGCACGAAGGCGGTTTTACGCCGTTCGATTTCGAGGCGACGAAACTGCTTCGCAGCGGCGACAACTTCCTCGTGGTCGAGGCCAGCAATCAGCGCCGGGAGGATGCAATCCCGGCCCTTCACACGGACTGGTGGAATTACGGCGGTATCACGCGCGATGTAATCCTGATCGAAACGCCGGAGACTTTCATTCGCGATTACTGGATTCAGTTGGCCAAAGGATCGCGAGACCAAATCGACGGCTGGGTTCAACTGGATGGAGATCGCGCGCCGCAGCAGCGAGCGTCGATAGAAATAGAAATTCCCGAAGCTGGGATCAAGACTTCGACCATTCCGGACGCCAATGGTCGCGCGGGATTTCATGTTCCCGCCAGGTTGCAGCTGTGGTCCCCGAAGAATCCGAAGTTGTACGACGTGAAGATCTCCGCTGGAGACGACACGGTTCATGACTCGATCGGCTTTCGAACCATCGAGGTTCGAGGCTCGCAGATTCTGCTGAACGGAGAACCGATCTTCCTGCGCGGCATTTCGTTGCATGAGGAGGCACCGGTCCGCGGTGGGCGCGCGTACAGTATGAATGACGCGCAGACGCTGCTCGGATGGGCGAAGGAACTTGGTTGCAACTTCGTCCGTCTGGCTCACTACCCACACAATGAGAATGAGATTCGCCTCGCAGACCGCATGGGCCTGCTCGTGTGGTCGGAAATTCCCGTCTACTGGGATATAGCTTGGAAGAGTCCAGCGGCGCTCGCGAACGCCAAGTCGCAACTGCGGGATATGATTGCCCGCGATCACAATCGCGCCGCGATAATTTTGTGGTCGCTCTCGAACGAGACTCCCGTCGAACCGGACCGGCTTACCTTCCTGCGAACTCTGGCGGAGGACGCGCGCCACCTGGATCCGACACGCCTGATCACTTCGGCGATGAACCGGGTGGAAGACGACGGACCGGATCGACACATTCTTCGCGACCCGCTGGGTCAGTTTCTCGATGTGTTGGGGCTGAACGAGTACTTCGGATGGTATTACGGTCGTCCGGAAGACGCGGATCGTCAGACCTGGACGACCATTTATGACAAGCCTCTGATCATAAGTGAATTTGGCGGCGGTGCGCCTTTTGGGCGCCATGGTGAAGCGGCGGCCCGCTGGACGGAGGAGTACCAGGCCAGTCTGTTTGTCCATCAACTGAACATGGTAAATAAGATCCCGCATCTGGCGGGGCTTTCGCCTTGGGTGCTGATGGACTTTCGTTCACCACGAAGGCCGCTGCCGGGAATCCAGGATTACTTCAACCGGAAAGGATTGTTTTCGAACACAGGCCAGCGGAAGCAAGCCTTCTTCGTGCTGCAAAAATTCTATTGGGACATGCAGGCGAACGAGCGGTGACGTTGCCGATGGAGCGCCGGGCGCCCCCGCCCGGCGGGATCAGCCCTGCGTGCGATCCAAGACCTCGGCATGCCAAGCCATCTGGATCGCCTCCAGCTTGGATTCGTTCGACTTCGTCGGATCGTCTTTGAAGTCAGGTAGCGCGATCACATATTTGTGCAGGTCGGTAAAACGTACGGCGAGCGGATCGATTTTCGGGTGGGCCTCAGACAGCAGAATCCCAATGTCGTCAGCGTCGCTCCAGGTGAGTTCCTTCGGCATGAATCAGGGCTCCTAGTAGTCGTTCGCAAGCAAAGTCGTAATCTCAACCAACTCACGGTTTACCTGAAGGCTGAGAGCTGAAGGCTGACAGCTGCTTCTAGTGTTCTTCCGAAACGTAATTCCGGTTCCAGGCCGGAATTTCCACGACTACTTTGCCCGGCTTCTTGATTACGGTCTGACATCCGAGGCGTGAGTTTAGCTGAAGATCGGCAGCCATGTCGAGCTTGTCGGCCTCGTCATCTTCCATCTCCGAGATCAGGTCGGCGCCTTCTTTCACCCAGACGTGGCAAGTCGTGCAGGCGCAGTTTCCTCCACAAGCATGATCGAGATGAATCCCGAAGTTCAACGCCACATCGAGCAGCGACTCTTCCTTGCCATGGTCTTTATACGGCAGCTTGCCGTGTTCGAAGGTCACCGTCTTGCCCTCGGGAAGAAACGTGACCTCAACCGTGTTTTCACCGGGAGCATCCACTGTGGTGGTTCCGGTTCCCTGCGTTTTTTCTTCAGACATAAGACCCCTGGGTTGCAAACTTGCGTATTACTCTTATTCGCCTCTTATTTGAAATCTGCTTTCGCAACTCGATGGCCAGATTGCGGCCCTTCCTCGAGATCGGCGCCGTCCATGGCCTTTCCCTTGAGCGCGGTCGAGACAGCAGTATCCATCATCAATTCCGCCAGACGTGTCGTGGCCTCGTTCAGCGCGTCAATGCCCGCACGGATCGCGTGATAGTCGTCGCCATCCTTGACCGCAATCAGAGCTCTCTCCAGCGTCTCGACATTACGGCGCTCATCATTCGTGATCTCCCGCCAGGCTTCGTTTTTCTTCCCTTTCGCGAGCGCCGTCAGGATCGTGTCTGCTTCGCGTCGCGCTTCAATCACCTGCCGCTGGCGGAAATCTTCTTCCGCGTAGTCGTACGATTCGAGCAGCATGTTCTCGACCTGCTCGTCGGTGAGTCCGTAACTCGGCTGAACATCGATTTCAGCCTCTTGTCCGCTGCGTTGCTCCCGCGCCGAGACCCGCAGAATGCCATTCGCGTCGATCAGAAACTTTACTTCAATGCGCGCCATGCCGGCGGTCATTGGTGGAACACCCTTCAGATCGAATCGTGCCAGCGACCGGCAATCCCGCGCCAGCTCGCGTTCGCCTTGCAGCACGTGAATGGCAACGTTCGTCTGGCCATCCACCTGGGTCGTGTAGTACTGCGTTGCCGAAGCCGGTACAGTCGAGTTGCGCAGGATAATTTTATCGGTCACGCCGCCCGCCACTTCAATTCCAAGAGAAAGTGGGGTCACGTCGAGCAGCAGCATGTCTTGTGTAATTTCGGAGCCGCCGCCGAGAATATGCGCCTGCACGGCCGCCCCCAGAGCAACCACTTCGTCCGGATTCAAATCCGTGTGTGGCGCGCGCCCAAAGAGGTCCTGCACCAACCACCGCACCTTTGGAATGCGCGTTGAGCCACCGACCAGCACGACCTCGTCGATTTGTTCGGGCTTCAGGCCTGCGTCTTTGAGGGCCTGTTTGCAGGGCCCGACCGTGCGGTCGATGATCGGTTGGATCATCTGCTCGAAGCCATCGAGTGAAATTTCGCGCTGATATTTCTTCCCACCGGGCAAATCGATATCGAGCTTCACCGCGGGCTCCGACGAAAGCGCAATCTTGGCTTCAATCACGGCCTTGCGAATGCGCGCCATCGCCTCGCCGTTGCGCCGCAGATCGAGTCCGAGATCGCCGCGAATGTCGTCGAGCGCAATCGCGATCAGCAGATTGTCGATATCGTCTCCGCCGAGATGCGTGTTGCCGTTGGTAGCAATCACTTCGAAAATCCCGTCGTGCAGCTTGAGAATCGAGATATCGAACGTGCCGCCGCCCAGATCGTAAACAACGATGATGCCGTTCTTCTTCTTGTCCAGCCCATAAGCGAGCGATGCCGCCGTCGGTTCGTTCACCAACCGCAATACGTTCAGTCCGGCGATGCGGCCGGCATCTTTCGTGGCCTGCCGCTGCGCATCGTTGAAGTATGCAGGGACGGTGATGACCGCCTGGGTCACGGGCACGCCGAAAAAGCGCTCGGCATTGCGCTTCAGTTGGCGCAGCACCAGCGCGGAAATCTCAGGCGGAGTATAGGTTCGCTCCCCAATTTTGATCCTCAGAACCTCTCCCTCCTGGAGATCATCCGCCAACTTGAAAGGGAAAAGTTTCAGTTCATCCTGGATATCCTCAGCGCCGCGACCCATCAGACGCTTGACCGAGTAAACCGCACGCTCCGGCGTTTCAATCAGATATCTACGTGCAGCATTGCCCACAACGATCTGGTTCTTCTCGTTCTCATCGAGCGTGAGCGCCACTACCGAAGGCACAAGATTGAGCCCGTCTTCCCCGGGGATGACGACAGGGGAATCCCCTTGCATGTAGGCCACGAGCGAGTTCGTGGTGCCTAGATCGATGCCGACGATGGTGTCAGTAGCCATGTGGTAATTTTGTATCGTGTAGTTTGGTAAATATGAAGGCAAGCCTTCGCGGGTTTTAGATTACAAAATTACCCGATTACCAAATTACAAAATCCTATTCCATTGCCTCATTCACATCCCGCACCAGATTTCGGATATAGTTCCTGCGGTTCAATACGTCGACCATCTGGTCGAGGATCCGCCGCCGGTCAGCTTCGTCTCCGTTGTCTTCTGTTCCCCCGTCCACGGCCTTGTCCCACTTGTTCCACTCGGCCTTCAGTTCGTTCAAGAGCGCGTCGTATTTTTCTTCCAGTGAAAGTTTGGCCTTGCCGATTTCTTCGAGCAGGGCCGGATCGTCTTCGCCCATTTTTTTCTGAACTCGCAGCTCTTCAAGATGCATGTTGAGTTCGAAGACTTCCTCCAAAAGATCAGGAGGCACGACCTGCTTCTTCAACTCTCCGGTGGCGCGAGCCTTTTCCGTCGCTTGTTTCGATTGCTCTTCCAGTTCGATGCCTTCGAGGCGCAGCAGGTACTCGGTGCGCTTGATTGGATCTTTCAGCGTGCGATACGCATCATTGAGCATGGAGCTCTGCTCCAGGCTCCATGCCCGTTCCCGGTCGTCAGCCTGTCCGAATACGTCAGGATGAAGCCGGCGACTCAGCGCGTAGAATTCTTTTTCCAGTGCGGCCGTGTCCAGGTTGAGCTTGCGCGGAAAGCCGAAAAAGACGAAATAATCCACCGGGACCGGCGGCTGCACTTTGCCGCACGCACTGCAAAACTGCACCGCGCCCATCGTGCCGCACGACCAGCACCTCGGGGTTGCCTCCCCGGGCATCATCAACGACGACTTGGATTCTGTACTTGCCATAAAAAAGCTAAGGCGGGCGCACGGCCCGCCCTCTAACCACTGGTTTGTGTGGTGATGGGCCTTTGGCCCGCCTGGACGGGGCGGAGCCCCGTCACCACACGATCTCCTCTACGAGAAAGAACTTCCGCAGCCGCAGGATTTGGTCGAGTTCGGGTTCTTGAACACAAAGCCCTGCTGCATCAGGGTTTCGTTGTAATCGAGAATCATCCCGTGCAGATAGATGAAAGACTTCGGATCCACAAAAACCCGGACATCTCCGAACTGAAACACGCGGTCCCGCTCGCGCGGCTGCGTATCAAACCGTATGTTGTAACTCAGCCCCGAGCATCCGCCGCCTTGCACGCCCAGACGAAGCCCGCCCTGCTCCGGCGAAACATTTTCTTTCACCATCGCCGAGCGAATCCTCTTGAGCGCGTTGTCGGTCACCTGAATGCCATTGGCCGGAGCCGTGGGCACGGCGGGTTTGTCTTTGACAGCTTGATCCATGGTCGATTCTGATTTCCCGTAGAGATGCGGCTTGCCGCGTCTCCGCAGTGCCTCGCTGCCGGAGACGGGGCAAGCCCCGTCTCTACAGGAGATTTATCTACTGTGCCGCCTGCACTGCCACGGGCTTCGCGGCTTCCTGCTTCTTCTTCCAGTCACCGATCGCGGCCCGGATTGCATCCTCGGCCAGCACCGAGCAGTGAATTTTCACCGGCGGCAAGGCCAGTTCCTTCACGATCTCCGTGTTCTTGATCGCAAGGGCCTCGTCGATCGTCTTGCCCTTGACCCATTCGGTCGCAAGCGAAGAGGACGCGATCGCCGAACCGCAACCAAAGGTCTTGAACTTGGCGTCTTCGATGATGCTGGTTTGCGGATTCACCTTGATCTGCAGCTTCATCACGTCGCCGCACTCAGGCGCACCCACCAGACCGGTGCCCACGTCGGAGTCCTTTTTGTCCATGGAGCCAACGTTGCGTGGATTGTTGTAGTGGTCGATCACTTTATCGCTGTATGACATTTTTCCTCACCCCTTGCAAAACGTCGAGATTCTGAAACCTGAAACTTTGAAACCTTAGCTCTTAGTGCGCTTCCGCCGCCCACTTCACGCTCTTCAAGTCCACACCCTCTTTCGCCATCTCGTAGAGCGGCGACAGTTCGCGCAGACGCAGCACCGTCTCGACCACGCGGTCGCCCACATAATCGATCTCGGCTTCGGTGTTGAAGCGCCCGATGCCGAAGCGGATCGAGCTGTGTGCCAGATCGTCCCCGGTACCGAGAGCCTTCAATACATAAGATGGCTCAAGTGTCGCCGAGGTGCATGCCGATCCGCTGGAAACCGCGATATCGTTGATGCCCATCAGGAGCGACTCGCCCTCCACATACGCAAAGCTGATATTCAGATTGCCGGGCAGCCGATGTTCCATTGAGCCATTGATATAGACCTCGTCAAGCCGGCTCATGATGCTGTCTTTCAACCGGTTGCGCAGGCCCGCCATTTTGCAGGATTCCTGCGGCATCTCTTCCTGCGCGATGGCGCACGCCTTACCCAGGCCGGCGATGCCGGGAACATTGAGCGTGCCGGAGCGCATTCCGCGCTCGTGCCCGCCGCCGTCAATCAGCGGCACCAATTGCACGCGCGGATTTTTGCGGCGCACATAAAGCGCACCCGCGCCCTTCGGCCCGTAGAGCTTATGTCCAGTGATGGACGCAACATCGATGTTCATCTTATTCACGTCTACCGGCACCTTGCCGATTGCCTGCACCGCGTCGGTATGGAAAATCACACCGCGTTCGCGGCACAGTTTGCCGAGCTCCGCGATCGGTTGCAGTACGCCAATCTCATTGTTGGCCGCCATGATCGTGACCAGTATCGTTTTGTCGTCCATGGCGCGCTTTAGGTCGTCGAGGTCAACCAACCCATCTTTTTGCACCGGCAGATAGGTCACCCGAAACCCGAACTTCTCCAGATGCTTGCAGGTGTCGAGCACCGCCTTGTGCTCAGTGACCGCGGTGATGATGTGATTGCCCTTTTCGCGATACATCTCGGCAACACCTTTGATGGCGAGGTTGTCGCTTTCAGTGGCGCCCGAGGTGAAGATGATCTCTTTCGCCGTCGCGCCAATAAGCTTCGCAATACGCTCGCGCGACAACTCGACCGCCTCTTCCGCCGCCCATCCAAACGGGTGATTGCGGCTGGCGGAGTTGCCGAACTTCTCCATGAAGTAGGGAAGCATTTCTTCGAGAACCCGCGGGTCCATCGGCGAGGTCGCGTGATTATCCATGTAAATGGGCAGCTTGACGCCGTTCGCGGACGAGCGCTGTCCGATGTCCTGACTGGTTGGGGTCGCCGTCTTCACATCCGTACTCATGATTACCTGTCTCCTTAAAAAGCCTTCACTCGCACCAACTACGAAATCGTTACCAACTCCGCCGGCTTCACTGTCTCCACCTTTTGATGGACAACCTCCGGCTCTTCCTTCATCTGCGAAATTTTGATGTTCTTCAGCACCTGCTCGATGCTTTCATTCACCTTGCGCAGGGGCTCGCGAATCGTACATCGATCGGTCTGATCGCATTCGCCCCGGACCGTCACACACGACGTAATGAACAGCGGGCCGTCAATGGCCTTGATCACTTCGAAAGCGGAAATCATCTTCGGATCCCGCGTCAGCGTGTAACCTCCGTGCGTGCCATGCTGAGACCGCACCAGACCGACTTTCGCCAGCCGTTGCAGGATCTTCGCCAACGCTTCCTGCGGGATGCCGTAGGCCTCGGCCACATCCTTGGCGCTACAGGCTCCCCGGTCAACATGCTCAGCCAGATGCTTCATGGCCATAAGCCCGTAATCCGCTTTTTTCGTGAGTTTCAGCATGGAGCCGAATGCCGACCTTTATAGTCGGATAAAACTCCGACTTTTTCGGTCGTATTTTGATTCTAGCCTCAACCCCTACTTCACGCAAGGCCGATCAGGCATCGGTCAGATTTGGCAACTGAACGGTAAGCATTAGCAGGTAAATGGCTTAGGGAAGCGCCAACTTCACTCCTCAAACTTGAGCCGAAGTTCGGATGTGACGGCAGAGTGGGCGATACCCACCACGTCGCCGACAATTTGCGCACAAGCTCGCCTTTACGCTTCCCGAACTCCTTTTGTGGACCCCGAGATCGACACCAAGCTAGACTGCCAGGCTTGGGTTGCGCTATCTTCTCTCCGAGACAATTTTTGCCAATCGGAGGTAGACCGATGGCGCCAATTACCAACTCCTGCCCAACCTGCAATCGCAGAGACATCCTCAAAGCCAGTGCTTTGGCCGTAATTCCGCTTGCGGTTCCCTCTGCGATTTATGGGTTGCAAGCCCAACCGTCGATAACCGCGAACGGCAGCACCGACCCTTGCCCAATTCCTTGGCTGGATAAAAATGGCAGTCACAATCAGCCCGCAGGCCCGAGTCTGGAACCGTCACACATTTACCATTTCAAAGGGCGGGTAGCCCGGTGCAGCACCTTTACTGGCATGGGCACCGATAACAAGGGGAATCGAATCGCGTTTGGCAGTCCGACCACCGATTATGGTGTCATGCTGGGCGAGTACTGGGCCGCCCGGACAACACAGCAAGGTATCTTTACTCACATATGACTCACGCTGTTCCGGGGACAGGCTGTCCCCGCTAACCAGATACACGACTTTCACCCGCCCATTGCGCCGTCTGGACTGTACTGGGTCGTTACCGTCCCCGAGCATGGTCTGGATATCAGTCCCGACGGGAACACCTTCACGCTTGAGATGCAAAACGTTGCTGTGGTCGATCAACCGCGCTGGCCGGCGCTGGACTCGATAGCCACTCCCGCGCGAATGACGTTCAAAATGGTTTGGAAATCAACGGGCGAACCGGTGAAGTACGAGGACGCCGCCAAACATTTCCGGTTCACGGGCACCCGTGCGACATGCCAGATGGAGGCGGCAGTTGAGGTTCCATCCATCGGCTTTTCGTGGAAGTCTGATCCTCTTAACACTTCGAAGTGCGACTTCGCGATCATCGGAGAAGAAGTTAACGGTCGTTATTACGACTCTTGAGCGTGCAAGAACGCTTTCGTTTCAGCGCTGCGGCATACATTTCAAACCATTCAGCACCAGCGCGCAAATATCGTCGGCGAAGTTTTCCTCGAGCTTGTCGTGCCGAATCAGAAAGCGCATGTAGATCGGCCCATAGAGCGAGTCGAGGACAAGGTCGAGATCGCTGTCGGCAGGTAGTTCGCCGCGGTCAATACCGCGCTGCAAAGTCTTATAGGCCTGTTTGCGTCTCGGCCACAGGAATCTGTCGCGGAAGGCTTCAATCAGTTCCGGGTCTGATTGCCCTCCGGCGAGGAGCGCCGCGACGACCTTGCCGCGCTTCGATCGAAAGATGCGAATCAGCCGCCTCATCTGCAGGCTCATGTCGCTTTGCACCGAGCCGGTGTTCGGGAAGCGGAGTTCCTCGTCGGCGCTGGCGTAGAAAGCGTCGGCCACCAGGGCCGCCTTGGTCGGCCACCAACGGTAGACGGTTGTCTTCCCAACATTGGCATCGGCGGCGATAGCCTCGATGCTAAGCTCCGAGAATCCACCCTGCTGCTTAAGCAGTTTCAGAGTGCTGCGCAGGATGGATTGACGCGATTCCTCACTGCGAGGCCGCCCGGGCGGCCGCTTTTCGCCGGTACCATTAATTCCGCTCCCGACTTCGGCGCGCCGAGTATGATTATGTGCCATGGCGAAAGCCTAATATAATTTAAATCCGAAACGTATTGTTTTGAATCTTAATTTCTAAGCTCGTGGGGCTGTGGTTGCCGCAGGTCGGCAGCAAACTGGTTCTTCCAGGATTGGTTTTCAGCGCCAACATTTTTCGGCATTACCAGTTTTCGCCAGTACCAGTTTTCGCCATTCCTATGTGGATAGTCGCCCTAGCGCTTCGCCGTCCTTACACGTTCGTTGTAATGGCTCTGCTCATCATTATTCTTTTTTCCATCACCGTCGTGCGTACCCCGGTCGACATTTTCCCCGAAATCAATATCCCCGTCGTCAGCGTGATATGGAACTACACAGGTCTTGCTCCCAGCGAGATGGCGGACCGGATTGTCGCCAACTCTGAGCGCGGATTCACAGTCACCGTCAACGACATCGAACATCAGGAATCGCAGTCGCTGAGCGGCATCTCCGTGATCAAGATCTTCTTTCGGCCCTCCGCCAACATTCCCACGGCCCTCACTCAAGTCACCGCGATCTGCCAGACAGTGCTGCGGGGGTTGCCCCCCGGGACGACTCCGCCGCTGGTCATCACTTACACGGCATCCTCCACGCCGATTGTGCAACTGGGTTTAAGCAGCAAGACGCTTCCCGAACAGCAGTTGTTCGATCTGGGACAGAATTTTCTTCGCACCCAGTTGACCACCGTTCAAGGCGCGGGCACCCCCTATCCTTACGGCGGAAAGCCGCGCCAGGTGCAGGTAGACCTCGATTCCGCCAAGCTGCAGCAATATGGTTTGGCGCCCGCGGACATCGTCAACGCGGTGGCTGCCCAGAACTTGATTCTGCCCGCGGGCACAACCAAGATCGGGCCGACCGAATACACGGTGGAGATGAACGGCACTCCGCAGACCATCGCCGAACTGAACGATCTCCCGGTGAAGACTTCGAACTCGTCCACACTCTACCTGCGCGATGTGGCGCACGTGCGTGATGGATTTGCGCCGCAAACCAACATCGTGCGGCAGGACGGCGTGCGCGGCGTGCTGATGTCGATCTTCAAACTGGGCGGATCTTCCACCCTGACGGTTGTCAATGCAGTGAAGGCGATGGTACCGCTGGCGGCGCAGTCTCTCCCGCCTGAACTCAGTATCAATGCTCTGTTCGATCAGTCGCTTTTCGTGCGAGCATCGATTGCCGGAGTCGTCCGGGAAGGCCTGATCGCCGCCTGCCTTACTGCGGCCATGATCCTGCTCTTTCTGGGCGATTGGCGTCCAACCTTGATCATTGCGATCTCTATCCCTCTGTCCATTTTCGTTTCCGTGATTCTGCTCAGCGCGCTCGGCGAGACCATCAACATCATGACCCTGGGAGGGTTGGCGCTTGCAGTTGGAATCCTGGTGGATGACGCGACGGTGGAGATCGAAAACATCGAGCGCAATCTGGCCATGGGCAAGGAGATGAAGCAGGCCATCCTCGATGGCGCCCAACAAATTGCAGTGCCCGCGTTCGTATCGACACTGTGTATCTGCATTGTGTTTGTGCCAATGTTCTTTCTGACCGGAGTCGCGAAATTCCTTTTCGTTCCGCTGGCGGAAGCAGTGTCTTTCGCCATGTTGGCGTCGTACCTGTTATCGCGAACTCTGATCCCGACCATGGTGATGTTCATCATGCGCGGCCACGAGCACCGCCCGGCAGAGCCAAGGACCTTTCTTGGACGATTCCAGCGCCGATTCGAGCACGGCTTTGAGAGATTCCGCGGCGGCTACCAGCAATTGCTGGAGTCCGCGCTCGAACACCGGAAATTGTTTGCCATCGGCTTTATGATTTTCTGCGTTTTGTCGCTCGGGCTGGTGTTCTTTCTGGGGCAGGACTTCTTCCCGCAAGTGGATGCCGGTCTGATTCGTTTGCACCTTCGCGCCCGGTCCGGCCTGCGCGTGGAAGAGACCGCGCGTCTGTGCGATGAAGTGGAGCGGGTACTGCGCAGCGAAATTCCGAAGGAAGAGTTGCAGACCATGCTCGATAATATCGGCGTCCCCTACTCGGGCTTGAACCTTTCCTACAGCAGTTCGGGGGTGATTGGGTCCAGTGATGCCGAGATTCTAATCTCACTGAATCCGGAACATCATCATCCAACAGCGCGCTACGTGCGCCGGTTGCGCCGCGAACTCCCATCGCGTTTTCCGGGCGTGGAATTCTTCTTCCAGCCCGCCGATATCGTCTCGCAGATTCTTAATTTCGGTTTGCCCGCCCCGGTTGACATCCAGATTATTGGTGCCGATATGAGCACCAATTACAACATTGCGCAGAAGATCGCAAATCAGGTGCGCCAGATTCCGGGTACGGCGGACGTCCATGTGCAACAGATGATGAATCTGCCCACTCTCCACCTGGACATGGACCGCACCCGCATCAATCAGGTTGGACTGAATGCCCGCGATGTCGCACAAAGCGTGTTGATCAGCTTGAGCGGAAGCTTTCAGACCGCTCCCAATTTCTGGCTTAATCCAAAAAATGGTGTGACTTATTCCATCGCTGTTCAGGAACCGCAATACCGGATGACGTCAGTGCAGGAACTGATGAACACTCCGGTGAACAGCGCGAGTGCGCAAAGTTCGCAGGTGCTCGGCAATCTGGCTCAACTCACTCCGGTGGCGCGTCCCGCGGTGGTCAACCATTACAACGTGCAGCCGGTCATCGATGTGTATGCCAGCACGCAGGGGCGCGATCTGGGCGGGGTAGCGTCGGACGTCATGAAGGCGCTCAAACCATTCCAGGACCACCTGCCCCGCGGAACCCGTCTCGTGGTTCGTGGACAGGTTCAGACGATGCGATCCTCGTTCTTCGGCCTCGGCCTCGGCCTTCTGGGCGCGATTGTGCTCGTCTATTTGTTGATTGTCATCAACTTTCAGTCATGGCTCGACCCCTTCATTATCATTACAGCATTGCCGGGGGCGCTGGCAGGGATCTGCTGGTTCCTTCTGATTACGCGCACTACTCTCAATGTCCCGTCGCTGACCGGCGCGGTCATGTGCATGGGTGTCGCCACCGCGAATTCGATTCTGATGGTTTCGTTTGCTCGCGACCGTATGGATACAGGAGTGCCTGCACTGCAAGCCGCGCTCGAAGCGGGCTATACACGCATGCGGCCAGTGCTCATGACGGCCCTCGCCATGATTATCGGCATGCTGCCGATGGCGTTGGGCTTCGGAGAGGGCGGTGAGCAGAACGCACCGCTCGGCCGCGCCGTGATCGGCGGCCTGCTCTTCGCCACTGTAGCCACCTTATTTTTTGTGCCGAGTGTCTTTACCATTATCCATGGCCGCCGCCAAGCACGGCTGCTGGCGGACCAAAAGTAGGACATCGTAATAGGCACAGTACAAGTAAAGAATTTGTGGGAGACCGAGATCATGCCAGTACAACCGCCATCTGTAACGGCGCAGCAGAATGAGACGCAGCACGTCCGGCAGCCCGGGGGTCCAGAGAACAATCGGCCTCATGATCTGGGTCCGGCTCCGGCAGGCCGGGCAAAGATTCTGGTTGGCGCGGTGCTACTTGTCCTGATCACCGCAGGCGTAGTTACTTTTCTCAACAGGAAGAGCGAATCTGACGCCCTTGCGAAAGAAACCGAAGCCGTCTCAGTCCCGACCGTCGCCGTGGTGCAACCCCAAACCGAGCCCGGAAACGACGAGCTTGTGCTGCCCGGAAATCTGCAGGCCTTTGAAGAGTCTCCCATTTTTGCTCGCACCAACGGCTACCTCTTGCGCTGGTACAAGGACATTGGAAGCAAGATTCGGAAAGGCGAACTGCTGGCGGCGATCGACACTCCGGAAATCGACCAGGAGCTCTCCCAGGCGCGAGCCAGCCGCGAGCAGGTCAGGTCGGCGCTGGCATTGGCGAAGATCTCGGCTGACCGTTGGGCGAATCTGCGCAAGTCCGACTCGGTTTCGCAGCAGGAAGCGGACCAGCAAGCGAGTGCCTTTCAGCAGGCGCAAGCCAACCTCGCAGCGGCGGACGCGAATGTTCGCCGCCTCGAGCAACTCGAGTCTTTCAAGAATGTGTATGCTCCTTTTTCCGGCGTGCTTACTCGGCGCAATGTTGATCCGGGCGTGCTCATCAATTCCGGGGCCGGGCTGGCTGGCAAAGAGCTGTTCGATATTGCGCGCGTCGATCCCCTTCGAGTTTACGTCAGTGTTCCGCAGGCGTATGCCCCGAACATGAAATCGGGGATGAAGGCAACGGTTACGCTGCAGGAATTCCCCGGCCAGAAATTTATCGGAAGTGTGGCGCGCACCGCCGATGCCATCGATCCCGCGACGCGCACGCTGAATACGGAAGTGGATGTTCCCAACAAGGATGGCAAGCTGCTGCCTGGTTCTTTCGGCCAGGTGCATTTTGCGACTGGGACTTCCGTTCCGAGGATTACCATCCCGGTGAACGCCATGCTGTTTCGCGCCGAGGGACCGCGGGTCGCGGTCGTCGACAAGGACAACGTGGTGCG
>DATFVD010000564.1:0-3606 GCA_035260505.1 Terriglobales bacterium | reverse complement strand
GGCTGGTCCGGATACCGGTAGAGTGCCCGCAAAATATCCCGCCTCTCTGCGCGTCTTGAAATGGCCTTCTTCGATGATTCCCAACGGATCCAATGACTCCTCATTTCGCTCCCTAATGGTGACGCTGGCGGCGCCTAGCTGACTGAGAATCGTGTACAACACGTGCTTAGGCAGCTTGTCTGGATCGGATTCTTGAGCAAGCAGGTCCAGGGTGTGTGCTAGAGCCTCCAGTTGCCCGCGGGCCAGGTGTTCCGCGTTTTTACGTCCCTCAATCTCTAGCTCTAAAGCTCGGTTGATCTGGGCGAGCGCCGCGGTTCGCTCCGCGATGCGTTGTTCAAGTTCGAGGTTGAGGCGAATTGACTCTTCTTCCGCGCGTTTGCGCTCAGTAATATCCATGACCATCCCGATGAAACGAATCGCTCTTCCCTCGGAATCGAAAAACGCCTGGCCTCTGGCAGTGACCCAATGTTCCGAACCGTCACGTGGATGGACGGTTCGGTATTCAGCGCGATATTCTCCTCCGTTCATCCCTTCGAGAGCTTGCATAACCGATTGGTTTACTCGCTCTCTATCTTCCTGATGAACACACTTTAGAAACATGTCGTGCGTGACCTCCGCGTCGAGCGGCAGGCCAAAGATCTCTTTCAGCCGGTTTGACCAGTCCCCGGAATTCGTTACGTCCGTCGAGTTCCAAACCCATAGACCGATTCGGCCCGTTTCGATGGCGAGCCTGAGACGCTGCTCACTGTCGAGGAGGGATTGGTTAACCTGTCGTAAATGAGCCGCCTGCTGAGAAAGTTCGACGTTGAGCCGGCGTAGTTCCTCTTCGATTGATCGTCGTTCATTGAGGTCGCGCAGCCGTTCTTCAAGCTGTTTTTGTTCAGTTAGATCGCGACACGAGGCGACAAGGAGATCGCCCCCCGGACATCCAAGTCGCGCTAGTCGTAAATCCATAATCCCGTTTTCGCCGGTCCCCCGTCGATAAGCGCGTTGCACGGTAACCGTTGTCCCTCGCTTGGTGCTGCGAATCAGCTCGAGCATGTCCTTGCCGAACACGTTTGTCACGAAACCGTAAGGCCGCTTTCCGGGCGGCTCGTCGCTGGAATGTCCCAGCATCGAGCAGGCGGCGGGATTAGCGTCAATGATTCGTCCATCAGGCTCAACGACAAAGATGGCGTCCGTAAGATGAGCGAAGACCAATTCCAAAAACTCACCCCGGCTCCGAGACCCGCCAATTTCCCTTTGCAGATTCATTCCGTCTTTTGATTGACAGGAATCATCGGCTTTCAGGTCACTGTCCATACGCCACTGGCACCACGGTCATTGAGGTCTTCATCAATGTCTAACCGTCATTGCGAACTCCACCGGTTTTTATCAGAAGCCAAATTTGAGCGCAGCGGAGCGATTGCTGCGGCAATCGGTTACCCTCGATCCCACAGCTTTTTTCGCGTACATCGAACTGGGGAATTTGTATTTGAAGCAGGGCTCGCGTGAAAATGCCTTGCAGGCCGATTCTGACGCGCTGCACTATGTGCCCGGTGACCCTATGCTTCGTCAGCCCATCCAGGCACAGATTGAACGAATTTCGGCCCAGCCTCCGACCGGCATTGAGCCGCCACGAGACCCATTCCTAGAGTGAGCCCGGACCTCGGAGCCCGGTGCAGTTGAGGACTCACAAGCCAAGGTCTCTTCTTCCATTCTCTTTCGCATGATTCGGATCTCTTTCGCATGATTCGGAAGGGTCGAAGTAATGCGCGCCTTCCATTTTCGATTCGGCCCCTCCCACGATCGCCAGCGAGGCCACGACGGGCAACGCATGACGGATTCCACCGTACGTGGAACCCGCGATCAGTACGAGCAGGAACAGAGCCGCTGCAGCAAGTATGGTCACGACAGCGTCCGTAGGGACACGGCGCGCGGCAAACGCGAACAGTCCCATCAGGACGACAGCAGTCAGCCCAAGAGGCAACTTCAGGCCGATCATCGCAGGGAAGTAATACTTCGGTCCGGTCCCCCAGTAAGCCTGGCCAAACGCAGTGATGGGGTCGACGCGGCCTTCCAGACCTGCGCGAACCGTATCCGCGAGGCCCCAGATGTATGTCCGCGGAGCGATACGCGTTGCACGCATCGCGTCAAGGACGGCTCGATAAAGCGGCGACTGCACATCCGCGATCTTGTCGGCCAGCGGGCGATTGAACACCTCGCCTGGCGCGTTACTCTCCGCGTATCGAAAGTGATAGCTCGCCCATAGAATGGTGAGCGCGCCCAGTACAACCACCCAGACCATTCCGAATCGCCATAGCCGCGAAGCCTGTACGGCAGGCGAAGGCACAAAGAGCGCCCTAACGCAGCCGGTAAGGAAGATAATTATCAGGAAAACCGGTGCCGAATGTTTCGCGGCGAGCGCAAGGCCGAGCGACAACGCGCATGTCCCAAGATCCATCCACTTCCAAGTCCGGAACGCGGGAATCGTGAGTAACACGGCGGATGCGCACAAAAGGGAAACGGGCAGATCGGTCATGACAACGGCCAGGTGCGCAGCCACAGTTGGATCGATGGCAAGAAACGCGATTGCTCCCAGCGCTACGCCCGAACCGAGGGCTCTCCGCGTCGCGAACCCAAGCGCCACAAGCAGCAATGCGTTCAATGCCCACATTGCGGCCCTGGAACGCTTTTGTATGAAATCGGGATCGTTGTGGAGATAGACGTCTTCTTCGGTAAACGTGCGTTCGTCATGCTTGTCCGAAAAGGGCCGCAGGGCGCTGGCTCGAAAGCCGGTCCAGGAGATGAAGTGCCCCACCCAAAGCTTCACAAGTGGAGGTTGCTCCGGGTTGATGCGAAAATCCCCAAGGCGCACATAGGAGACACCAGCCGCGATATGGTAGGCTTCGTCGATGGTGAACCCGTCGAGCCGCGTCGTGACGGCGGAGCGCACGATGGCGCACGCTGTGAGCAGAAGTAGCAGCCCGCTAAAGAGGCCTAACTTGATGCTCGGCCTGATCGAGTTCCTGGCGTCTGCTACCGCATCTGCCGTCATAGATACTCGGCGCTACCATCGTTCCGACGCCGTGGCAGCCATGTCGGAGCGACGCTGGCCTGCCTATCGTGCTTGAGCTGAGCAGGATCGGTCAACTGGAATTTATTTTCGACACGAGTGCTCGCCAATACCATCGGTTAGCGCAGCAGAAGGCGGGAAAGCGATCGATCGATTGCCGGCGCTTAAAAAGGTGGAACGCTCGCACACATAGCAGTTTTTTGGTCTTGCTATTCCACCGGAATCGCGATTTGAAAGGGTTTGTAGTTTGCCGATTTTAGGACGGACTCGAGTAAAAGGTTACTCGATAGCACGTACTAACACACAGCGAAAAAGTAAACTTGATCCCTAAAAAGCCCTCATCCAGCGCTGGAACGAGGAATTTGCACAGAGGCAAACCAGCTGACGGGATCCGGCTGATTCAAGCTTCGTCAGTCGCAAGCTTGATACCGGTCATTCGCTGGGAACCAACGTCCCATACCTTCAACGACAGGCATCGCGCGATGTCTCGAGGGTCCAGTGACGTTCTCTTGGGGCGCTGCAATTCAGGCAGCTTCTTCATCACCTCCGGT
>DATFVD010000563.1:0-11181 GCA_035260505.1 Terriglobales bacterium | reverse complement strand
CAATCTGACCTCTCACCTCTGCAATCGTCATTACTCAGGTACTCACTCGGCCGGCGCAAAAAATGCGACAATAGATTTGACGGTCGCAACTCCATACTTTACGTAACTTTACGCATGAACTTTGCGGGTACGCAACCCAGGAGGCTGCCCGTGGCTCTAAGCTTTGTAGTCTCTGCCCGATGCCAGTCACCCAAATTCCGCCTCGCGATCCCCTGACTCCACTCGCCGAGCAACCGGAGCAGCGCGATCTGTTCGAAGCGCAGCACTGGGAGACGGCCTACCGCGGCTTCAATCCTGACGATGTTCCGCATCTTCTCATCCAGTTGCAGGACGACCTCTCACGAGCACGCAAGCGCGAAGCGCTGTGGTTGTCGGTCATCCTGCACTTGTTCGTAATTATTCTGTTGTGGAATAGCGAAAAGCTGATGATGCTGCTTCCGCATAAGACGGTGAATCTGGCAATTCGGACGGACACAGACCGATCGAAAGACGCGACGTTTTTGGAGTTGCCGCCCGACGCGCAGAAGCTGACGCGGGGTCCAGATGCAAAGGTGATTTCAGATAAGGACCGGATCGCGAGCAGCAAAACGCCGCAGATCAATCGAGAAGATCTGAAGAAGATATTGCAGAGCGCGCATCCGGGCCGGCCGGGCGCAAACGTGCAAGCGCCACCCGCGCAGGGGCAGCCGGCGCAGAATCAGGCCGCGCAGAACCAGCAACCTCCTGTACCACAGGAGAATCAGCAGCAGGCGTCGCCGCAGCCGAGGCCAAGCGACCAGACAGCGCAATTGCAGACGCCTCCTCAGGCGAGCCGGCCGCAGCCGAATTTTAATACCTCCATGACCGCGGGTTCAGCGATTGAACAGGCAGCGCGGGCGGCGGCTGAAACCCGCGGGAACTACGGAAGTGGGCAAGCGGGCGACTACGGTTTGAGCCAGGGCCGGAGCGGCGCTAAGGCGCTGGATCAGGCGGAGATTCTGACCGACACGATGGGCGTGGATTTTGGGCCTTATTTGACTCGGATCACACAAATCGTGCGCCAGAACTGGTACAACCTGATGCCGCCGTCGGTGTATCCGCCGATCTTGAAACAAGGCAAGCTTTCGATTGAATTCGTCATCCTGAAGGATGGCAAAACGACCGGCATGGTGGTGCACACGCCGTCCGGCGACGTGGCGCTCGACCGCGCGGCCTGGGGGAGTATCACCGCGTCCACTCCGTTCCCGCCGCTGCCGAAAGAATTTCCCGGCCAAATCCTCGGGCTGCGTTTCTATTATTTTTACAACCTCGAAGTCAGCAGGGACTTGAAGTAAACGCGCGAATCGGCCGGGCGGACCAAAACCGGCTTCACGGTTGCCCCAGCCACAGGCAGCTGCTCGGCTTGCACGGGGCAGAGCCCCGTCACCACACGAGCGTGCGCGAAGGGGTTGAATTCGCTAACATAGAGATGTTCTCAAGCTCGATGCGCTTCCAAATAAAAACTATGAAGATTCAACGATTATTGCCTTGCGTGATCCTGGTATCCCTGTCTTGGGTTCTGCTCTGCCTGCCGGTTTTCGCGCAGGATGTGCCGGAGGCTCTTCGTCCGCCGAAGGGAGCGCAGGTCGCGCTCGTGGTTTTCGAAGACCTGCAATGTCCGCAATGCGGTCGAACGGCGCCGCTGCTGGTTCAGGCCTCGCGGACCTATAAGATTCCCCTGGTGCAGCATGATTTCCCGTTGCCGATGCACAACTGGTCATTCGATGCGGCCGTGCTGGCGCGTTATTTCGACACGCATTCCAAGGAGATCGGAAACGCGTTCCGGGACTCCGTGTTCGAGCACCAGATGGAGATCAACCCACAGAATTTGCGGGGATTCGCGGACAAGTTTGCCGCCGATCACAAGATTGGGTTGCCGTTCGTGGTAGATCCGATGGGCAAACTGGCGGGGCTGGTGAGGGCGGACAAGGAATTAGGCACGAGTCTGCACATCGAGCACACGCCGACGATCTGGATAGTCAGCAACAAGCATAATGGCAAGCCCTACGTCGAAGTGACGGATACTAAAGAGCTGTATGTGATGATTGACGCGATGAAGAAAGAGTAGGAGCAGCTTCCGCGCTTACTCGTAGAGACGCGGCTTGCCGCGTCTCAGGGGGCGTATTCGAGGACGGGAGACGGGGCAAGCCCCGTCTCTACGGATGATTCTGTTACTCCGTCCACCGGCGAAATAGCAGCGCGCCGTTGGTGCCGCCGAAGCCGAACGAATTCGACATGGCGTATTCGAATTGCGCTTTGCGGGCGTGGTTGGGAACGAAATCCATGCCGTCGGTGCCGGGATCCTGACTCTCGAGGTTAATGGTCGGCGGCAGAATCTGATCACGCAGCGCCAGAACCGTCACTCCAGCCTCTAATCCGCCCGCTCCGCCCAGCAGATGGCCGGTCATGGACTTGGTGGAACTTACCGGCACCTTATTTCCAAACAGATTTCGAATGGCGTGCGCTTCGAGCGTGTCGCCGATGGGCGTCGAGGTGCCGTGGGCGTTGAGGTAGCCGACGACGCTGGCATCGAGCTTCGCATCGCGCAGCGCGTTGCGCATGACGCGGAACCCACCTTCGTGCTCGGGGGCGGGTTGCGTCATGTGATACGCGTCCGCGGACATACCGTAGCCAACTATTTCCGCCAGGATGGGAGCGCTGCGGCGGCGAGCATGCTCGAGTTCTTCGAGAACCAGGATGCCGGCGCCTTCGCCCATCACGAAGCCATCGCGGTCCTTGTCCCAGGGCCGGCTGGCGCGAGCGGGATCGTCGTTGCGAGTAGAAAGCGCGCGCATGGCGGCGAATCCGCCGACACCCATGGGCGTAATGGCAGCTTCCGAGCCTCCGGCAATCATTACGTCGGCATCATGGTGTTGGATGATGCGAAAGGAATCGCCGATGGAGTGGGCGCTGGTGGTGCAGGCCGTGGCCGTTGCTTCATTCGGGCCCTTGGCGCCGAAGCGCATGGAAACGTGTCCGGCGGCGAGGTTGACGATGGCGGCGGGAATGAAGAAAGGCGAGATCTTGCGCGGGCCACCCTCCATAAGCGCGGTATGTTCCCGCTCGATGACGTCGAATCCCCCGATGCCCGAGCCGATATGCACGCCGACGTTCTCGGCATTTTCCGGCGTGACCTGGAGCTGCGACATCTTCATTGCTTCATCGGCGGCGGCGATCGCGAAGTGTATGAAGCGGCCCATCTTCTTCACTTCTTTTTTCTCGATGAATTGAAAGGGATCGAAGTTACGGACCTCGGCGGCAATCTGGCAGGCAAAGGCGGAGGCGTCAAATTGGGTGATGCGATCGACGCCGCTCTTGCCCGCGAGCAGGGTTTGCCACACGGAGTCGGTGGTATTGCCCACTGCACAGATCAGGCCGATGCCGGTAATGACGACCCGTCTTTCCAAATTACTCGCCAAATTACTTGCCTGCCTTCGCGTGTTTGCCGATGTACTCCACGGCATCCGAAACGGTGCGAATCTTCTCCGCATCCTCATCGGGGATTTCAATATCGAAAGCCTCTTCGAAGGCCATCACGAGCTCGACGGTATCGAGCGAATCGGCGCCCAGGTCATCCACGAACGAAGCGCTGGGCGTGACTTCGCCCTCGTCCACACCGAGCTGCTCGACAATAATCTGTTTCACTTTTTCATCAACGGCTGCCATGTTTTCCTCGTTTCAAGTCTGGGAATCGCGGGTCCGGGTTCCGGGCCGGCGTTTGCTGATTTACGACTGCACGCTGCTCAATGGATCGAATGAAGTCGAAACCAGTAGTCTAAAAGGGATCGGAAAAGTATGCAAAGGAGGTAAAGAAGACTGGTCGGCCCCTAAAGGGGCGTCTGATGTCGAGGGACTTGCGGTATCGCTAAAGCTAGACCCTGATACGAAGCCGGAGTCTTTCAGCAGCCTGCAACATAAAGCTGGTTGTGTGGAGATCACTAAAGAATCCTAACTGGCGGCAGGGAGAGTGGTCAAACCTCAGCACGGCAATCGCACTTGCTCATTTCGCCGAACTCATGTCACGATCTGGACGTGAAAATCATAACCCTGCTTGCGATTCTGCCGGCGCTCGCGTTCTCCGCGCTTGCTGTTGATTGCCCCAAAGATCGGCCGAAGACCGAGGCCGCGCTCATCGAACTCGAACAGAACTGGGCTGCGGCTCTTAGCCGCAAGGACGCTGATGCTGTTGCCTGCATGGTGGCTGACGAATTCGAAGATGCGGATGTCGATGGCTCGCTGCATTCGCGCAGCCAGATGCTGGAGCACATCCCCCATCGCAAGCCGGGGACCAACCACCTCTCGGAAATGCGCGCGCACGTTGAGGGGAACTCTGGATTTACGCGCGGGCTCGCCACTCTGGTGGATGCTTCCGGCAAGGTCATAGCCCGCGTCCGTTTCACCGACGTCTTCACTTACCGCGACGGCCGCTGGCAGGCGCTCGCAGGGCACGAGTCGCTTCTCGGTCCCACTGAGGCCCGCCGGTAAATGCGCGCCGTAGTGCAGCGGGTGAGTCGCGCTAGAGTCACGGTTAGCGATGAGACTACGGGCGAGATCGGCCTCGGCCTGCTGGTGCTGCTTGGGGTAGGCGCGGGAGATACGCGAGCCGAGGCCGAATACCTTGTGGAGAAAACGATAGGGCTGCGCATTTTTGAAGATACCGGCGGCAAAATGAATTTATCCGTCGCGGAGGTTGGAGGCGCGCTGCTGGTGGTCTCGCAGTTTACCCTCTACGGAGATGCGCGCCGCGGCAAGCGTCCATCGTTCGACGCAGCCGCTCCGCCCGAGCAGGCGCGTGAACTCTACGAATATTTTGTGGAGAAAGTCCGCGGGGCCGGGCTGCGCTGCGAGACGGGACGCTTTCAGGAAATGATGCAGGTGGAACTGGTGAATGAAGGGCCGGTGACGATATTGCTGGATTCGACGAAAGGGTTCTGAGTTATAGCTGCTACCTCTGGCGGGGACCTCAAATCTCAGGATGACAAGATTGCGGTGTCCTCTCATCTCGGGAACCACGCACGGTGGAGCAACGGGCGTCTCGCCCGTCCAGATCGGAGATGGCCGGGCGGGGACGCCCGGCGCTCCACTGGATAGTAAGCAGCATCCATAACTTTTCATGAGAACGCCTTGCGATGACACCGTAATGCGATCGGCGGGTGCCGATATTCCCTGCGTGGGAGACGCGCGGCTATGGATACTGACCGCAACCATTCTCGGCTCGAGCCTAGCCTTTATTGACGGCACGGTGGTTAACGTTGCCCTGCCTGCAATCCAAGCGAACTTTCACGCAACTGTTGTGGATGTGCAATGGGTGGTCGAGTCTTACGGGCTGTTTCTGGCGGCGTTGATCTTAGTTGGAGGTTCGCTCGGGGACTTTTTTGGGCGTCGTCTGATATTCGTGATGGGCATAGCCGTTTTTGCCTTGGCTTCTGCAGGTTGCGGCGCGGCCTCGAACACTCATTTGCTCATCATTGCCAGGAGTATTCAAGGCGTGGGGGCTGCACTGCTTGTGCCCGGCAGTCTTGCGATTATCAGTTCGTCTTTCGACGAGAAGAATCGTGGTCAAGCAATCGGCACGTGGTCGGGGTTCACGGCGATCACCACCGCGATCGGGCCGGTTCTTGGGGGCTGGCTGGTTGAGCATGCTTCCTGGCGGTGGGCATTCTTCATTAATCTCCCTATTGCGGCGGCGGTGATTGCCATTTCGATTTGGCGGATTCCGGAGAGCCGTAGCGCCACGGCGGGTCGCACCGATTGGTTTGGCGCGCTGGTTGCCACGGCCGGGCTAGGCGGGTTGATTGTTGGACTCATCGAGTCGGTCAATTTGGGTTGGCGCAATCCGTTGGTCTTCGGGAGTCTGATTGCCGGCTTCGGATGTCTTGTCGCTTTCGTGTTTATCGAGGCTACCGTGAATTTACCGATGCTCCCGCTCGCGCTGTTCGAGTCCCGCAGCTTCAGTGGCGCGAACCTGCTTACACTGCTCTTATATGCCGCGATTGGAATTTTCATTTTCTTGTTTCCCTTGAACCTGATTCAAGTCCAGGGATACTCCCCGACGGCAGCCGGTGCTGCGGTCCTTCCCTTGATTTTGCTGATGTTCTTTCTTTCCCGCTGGTCTGGAGGACTTGTGGCGCGCTATGGTCCGAGAGGGCCACTGATTATTGGTCCACTCATTGCCGCCTTAGGTTTCGGACTGTTCGCAGTGCCTTCCGTCGGAGAGAGCTACTGGAAGGCGTTCTTCCCGGCGATGGTGGTTCTAGGATTCGGGATGGCCATCACTGTGGCTCCTCTTACCACGTCGGTCATGAATTCAGTGAATGAGGATCGAGTAGGCGCGGCTTCGGGAATCAACAATGCCGTGGCGCGCGTGGCAGGCGTGCTTGCTATTGCGGTTTTTGGAATTGTGATGGTCAAGGCCTTTGGCTACCACCTGAACCACAGCCTGGCGCATCTGTCGCTCCCGCCGGGCGTTCTGCAGGGGCTTCGCACAGAGGAGACCAAACTTGCCGGGTTGCAGGTGCCGAGCGGTCTCGATCCCAGCGCGAAAGCAAGTATCACTCAATCAATCGGGGAAGCATTTGTATTTGGATACCGAATTGTCATGTTGATTTGCGCAGGGCTGGCTTTGGCGAGCGCAGCGGTCGCATGGCGGATGATTCCGAAAAGCGGTGATGGCCTGGGGACCGCGCCCACGTTCCGTTTGACCGATTTCCACAGCGCACGATAGACTAGTTGAGTTTGCCTGTACTTGCGGACCCGTTCTGGGCCGCGCCGCGTTTCCGGTCACAAGCCGTTGCGGGAAAACAGCAAGCATACGATTGGTATTTGCCGAGCTGCGCTCGGCTTGGGCAGCCGAGGGCGGCTGTCCCTACGCGGATGGGCAGATCGTCCGTCTTCGATACGAATGCAAAGTCCCAGCCCAAGCAGAGCTCGGACGGGGCACCCTAAGGAGAGTTTATGTACGCGGTGATCCGCGCAGGTGGAAAGCAGTATCGTGTCGCCCCGGGCGACGTGATCCGGATGGAAACGCAGGAAGATAAGAACGGCCGGGTCGAGTTCGGTGACTTGCTGGCGGTTTCGGCCGAGGCAGGCAGCGTGCTGCCTGCGGGCTCGGGGGCGCTGGTAACCGGCGAGGTCGTCGAGCAGGGACGCGGTGAGAAGATCCTGGTCTTCCATTACAAGCGCAAGAAGCAATACAAGAAGCTGCGTGGACATCGGCAGAACTATTCAGCCGTCCGCATCACCGAGATTGCTTTTGACGGGCAATCGTTCAAAGCGCCTGAGCTGGTGAAAAAAGAGAAGAAGGTGAAGAAGGCGCACGAGGGCGGCGAAGAAGTGAAGGCTTCGGCTCGGCCGGGGAAAACTGCGAAGAAGCATGTGGCGCACAAGAAACCGGCGGCGAAAAAAGCGGCGGTGAAGGCAAAGAAAAAGAAGTAGCAGATCCTTCGCTTCGCGCAGCATGACAACTTGGTTTGTTGTGAAAAATTGGGATTGGAATTTCTGGCAACTGGCCACTGAGAACCGGGAAACTGAATTTATGGCACATAAAAAAGGACAAGGCACTTCACGAAACGGGCGCGACTCGAACGCGCAGCGGCTTGGCTTTAAGGCTTTCGGCGGGCAACTGGTGCCAGGCGGCACGATCATCGTCCGCCAGCGCGGCACACGGGTGAAGCCCGGACTGAACGTCGGACGCGGCAAAGACGACACACTCTTCGCCAAGATCACGGGACGCATCAAGTTCCTCAACAAGGGATCGATGGGGAAGTTTGTGATGGTCGAGCCCGAGGCTATTGAAGCGGAGTAGATTCCCGGTGACACGGCGGGCCGGGGCAAAGCCCCGCTCCACACGAGCAGCCTCGGCTTCGAGTCGAGGCTTTTTCGTTTCGCGGACAAGAGTGTCCGCGCCACACACAGTCATGTTCACACAGTATGTTTATCGATGAGGCCAAAATTCGGGTCAAGGCTGGCGACGGCGGCAACGGCTGCATGGCGTTCCGGCGGGAGAAGTTCGTTCCGCGCGGGGGGCCTTCGGGTGGGGATGGCGGCAAGGGCGGCGATATCTGGATGGAATCGAGCGAGCAGCACAATACGCTGGTGCATTTCCGGTTCAATCCGGAATATAAGGCGGAGCGTGGGCGGCATGGCGAGGGCGACAAAAAATCTGGGCGCGATGGGGAAGGGATCGTCCTGAAGGTGCCGGTGGGGACGATCGTTTATGACGAGGACACGGGCGAGATTGTGCATGACTTTTCGCGCCGGGATGAACGCGTTGTGATAGCGCGCGGCGGGCGCGGTGGGCGCGGGAATGCACAGTTTGCGACGTCGACGCATCAGGCCCCGCGGGAGCACGAGGAGGGGCGTCTGGGGGAAGACCGCAATTTTCGGCTGGAGTTGAAGCTGCTGGCCGATGTCGGACTCGTGGGTTATCCGAATGTGGGGAAGTCAACGTTGATCTCGGTGATTTCGGCGGCGCGGCCGAAGGTCGCGGATTATCCGTTTACGACGCTGGAGCCGAATCTGGGTGTGGTGCTGGCGGGTGACAAGGGGAAAGAAGAGAGCTTCGTGGTCGCCGACATTCCGGGTTTGATCGAAGGGGCGCATACGGGATCAGGCCTTGGCACGCAGTTTCTGCGGCACATTGAGCGGACGCGGCTGCTGGTGCACATGGTGGATGTTTCGGATGGCAGCGGGCGGACGGATGGGGTGAAGGACGTTGAGGTGATTCTCGGGGAGTTGAAGAGTTTTGGCGCGGGGCTGGAGAAGAAGCCGGCTCTAATGGTGGCGTCGAAGATTGATGTGGCGAATCCGGAGAAGTTGAAGAAATTGAAACAGTGGGCCACGCGCCGGAAGCTGAAGCTGTATCCCATTTCGGCGATTACCGGCGAGGGCATCGAGAAGTTGAAGTTTGCCATGCTGGAGGGTGTGGAGAAGGCGCGTAAGGCGCTGACGGTTTCGGAGGAAGCGCGGTTTTCGCAATCCCGCGCGTAATGGGCGCACTGTTGCGCGCCACGATCTGGTTGAAGCTGCAGGCAGCTGCCGGGCTTGCGCCCGGCATGAACGGGCGAGGGCGCCCGTTCCCAAACGAGCCGTCAAGCCATTGCCACCGTGCTAGAATTTCCACAGTTTCTGACCCTACACCCTGGACCCTGTTTTGATCGAACTTGCAGCCTCGATACTCGCGTCGGATTTCGCTCACTTGGCGGACCAGGTGGAGCGGGCGACGGCGGGCGGGGCTAGTGTGATCCATGTTGACGTCATGGACGGGCATTTTGTGCCCAATCTCACGCTGGGGCCTCCGGTTGTGAAATCTTTGCGGCAGGCAACCCGGCTCCCGCTGGATTGTCATCTGATGATTGAGAGCCCCGACCAATTTATTGCAGAGTTTGCGGATGCGGGAGCGGACTGGATTTCAGTGCATCAGGAGGCGTGCCGGCATTTGAACCGGACACTCAACCTTATCAAGCATCATGAATGCCGGGCCGGGGTGGTGATTAATCCGGCGACGCCGGTGGAGACACTCGTCGAAGTGCTCGATATTGTGGATTATGTGCTGGTGATGAGCGTGAATCCCGGCTTTGGGGGGCAGAAGTTTATCCCAGGAACGCTGCACAAAATGAGGAAGTTGGCGGAGATTCGCGCCGAGCGGGGATACCAGTATCGCATCGAAGTAGATGGCGGCGTGGGGATGGACACGGTGGCCGAGGTGGTGCGCGCCGGTGCGGAAATTCTGGTGGCGGGGAATGCGGTGTTCGGCAAGGGCGATGCGAAGGTGAATGCCGAGGCGCTGCTGGAAGCGGCTCGGAGCGCGAGTTTGCAGAGGGTGTAGAAATTGCAGAGGTCAGATTGCAGAGGTTAAATCTTTATGCGGCGTAATTCTTTTGTTTTATTTCTCGGACTGCTGCTGGCGTTGACCGTGGCATGCACTAACAAGAAGTCGGCGAATCCGCTGGCGAACGTTGGGTCGAAACAGCCCGACAAGGTGCTGTTTGACCGGGCCATGGATGCCATGAAGCACAACCGCTTCGACGTATCCAGGATGACGCTGCAGACGCTGATCAACACCTATCCGGATTCGGAGTTTATCGCGCGGGCGAAGCTGGCGGTGGCGGATTCGTGGTACGCCGAAGGCGGGTCAACGGCGATGCAGCAGGCCGAGATCGAATACAAGGATTTCCGGACGTTCTTTCCCAATATGCCGGAGGCGGCCGAGGCGCAGCTGAAGGTAGCGAATATCCACTATCAGGAGATGGAAAAGGCGGACCGCGACTTCACGCACGCCATGCGCGCGGAAGAAGAATACCGGTCGCTGATTCAGGAGTATCCGGACAGCAAGCTGGTGCCGGAGGCGAAACAGCGGTTGCGCGAAGTGCAGGAAGTGCTGGCGCAACGGGAGTACAACATCGGCCGGTTCTATTATCTGCGGCTCGCGTATCCGGCGGCGATTGCGCGCCTGAAAACGCTGGTGGACCGCTATCCGTTATATAGCGGCGCGGACGAGGCGCTGTATCTGCTCGGGCAATCGTACGAAGGCGAGATCGATGTGATCCGCAAGAACGGGCGCATGAACGAAGTGAACAAGGGAAAGATGATCGAGGGACTAACGAAGGAAGCGGCGGATGCGTACGGGAGGATCATCAAGCGGTATCCGGCGATGGACAGGGCGCTGGACGCCAAGGCGCGGCTCGAGGGCTTGCATCAGCCAGTGCCGCGGCCGACGCGGGCGGCGCTCGAACTGAATAAAAAGGAAGTGGCGAGCCGGCAGCAAGCCGGGATCATGTCGAGCATGCTGGGCAACTTCGAGAAGCATCCCGACGTGGCCAAAGCCTCGCACGTGGGCGACCCGACGATGGTGGATCCGGCGCCGACGAATCCGGGCGATGTGGTGCGGAAGGTGGTAAGCGCGGGTGGATTGGCGGGCGGCGACAATAAGATCGGTGTGGAAACACTCGATGGGAAGGTAGCGCCAAACCAGGAGGCGCCGCGTTCAGACGCTCCCCCAGCAGCAGCAGCGGCGGCAGATGCGACGAGGGCGGCGCCTCCGGAACAGCCGGCAGCAGCCGAGTTAAAGCCGAGTGTGGCGGATCCGAATGAACTGAAGCCGAACGTAGAGGCCGATCCGAACGCTCTTCCCCCGTTGCAGCAGAGCAATCAATTGGAGAATGG
>DATFVD010000562.1:0-13317 GCA_035260505.1 Terriglobales bacterium | reverse complement strand
AAAATCACCTCGGATTCCAGGCCCGCGTAGTTGTAATTCTCACCGTACACATCACGGAGAATCTTGAAGGCAAGGTTGCCCGTGCAATGGGCGGGAGCCACTCGCCGCACTCCGAGATCATCTTTCATTAGGTGGGCAAGGTTCGAGATGTAGGGGGCGTCATAGGGCAACCAGTGGAATCCGCCTTCGACTAGTTCAATGTTGGTTCCGAGATACTGTTTGGTTGCACGGATGATCGCTTCGACTGTGCTGTGCGAGCATCCCGTGATCAGGACGATCCCCTTCTCCGTCTTCAGCGCCAGCGATAGCTCGGGAAAACCTGCGAGATCAGGATGTCCGGGTTCGTTCGGTGGATAGGCGTTGAAGTCTCCCATCATGACCGAGCGAGTGACGATCAGATAAATGCCGGGAGCGATCTCCCGACTGGCCGGTACAAACTCCTGGTTGGCGCCGTGAAAGCGGTCGCCGGGCTTGTAGTCGTCCATAGAATTGATGCGGCCGCCGAAGTACACCTGCTCCGGCGGCATTCCGGCCAGAGACTCCTTTGCATCATGGGAGAATGTGTAGTGCATTGGAGCACCCAACGCGGGATCGGCGGGCAGATAAGCTTTGACCGTGGGCTTGACCTTTAACATGTAGTCGAAGCCCGAAATATGGTCATAGTGACGGTGCGACAGCACGGCGATATCCACCTGGTTGAGGTCCACGCCTAATGCTTTGACGTTGTGCTCAAACTTATCGGCGTTATTCCCGGTGTCAAAGAGAATAGTCTTGCCGTTGTACCGGACAAGCGCCGAGAAACCCCAGTCTAGAATCGTGCCTCGCTTCTGGTAGCCGAAGGCGTCGTAGAGATTCAGAATAGAGTTCTGATCGCGGGTGGGGAGCTGGCCGGCTGCATTCTGCGCCGACGACAATAGCGGGTGACAGAGGATCAACAGCGCGATCGCGCGCGAGATATTTCTCAAGGCGACCTCCGCAAAATCGCTACCAATTCTATCACCGGGCCGGACGAGGGCGGCCCGAAACATCGGCGAGGCCCTCGGCCGCCAAGCGGTCCTGCGGCGTGTTCACGTTGAAAAAACTCCGCTCGGAGAAACCGGCCGCCGCCAGTTCCCCCTCTTCGATCACACGGACGGGCAGGCTGGAAAACACCGCGTCGATCTTGTACTTCCCTGCCCGCAGAGCCTGCTCGGCGACGCTGGAGAAGTCGCGTCGATAGACCGCACAGAGCGGCTGAAGTCCCTTGCCGCTGCGAGCCACGGTGACTATGGCGTCGTTGGCTTCGTATGAGGCCGCCGCAAAAAGAAACGCAAGGAGTTCCCTGGAGACGAAGGGCATGTCCACTGCAAGCATCAGATTCAAGTCGGCAGATGAATGCACGAGCGCGGCGTGAATGCCGGCGAGGGGACCACATCCAGGGAAAATGTCCGCCACGACTGATGGGTATTTCGAAGACTCGGATTTTGAAGACACGGATTTCGCAGATCCGTTTTTCGTGAACTTCGCAGGGTCGCCGACAATCGCCACACGCTCGCAGACCTCGCCCATCACGTCGAGCGCCCGATCGAGAAGAGTTTGGCCGCGAAATTCAAGAAAAGCCTTGTCTTTACCCGGACCCGCGCCCATGCGGGAGCTCTTGCCTCCGGCGAGGAGGAAGCCCATGCGCGATGGTACGGTTTCTGACATATGGGAAAGCATAAGGCCAAAACGGCGATACACGAAAGTAACCTATCCAGAATGACTAAGCCGTCGCAAGATGAATCTATCGGTTGGTAGGGAGTACAACTCGTCATCATGCCGCAAAAACTCATGGATGTTCTTATGTTGGGACGCTGTTCGCACGAATTTTCATGGCCACGCCGTGCGGCCAATGGAGAGTACTACCAAGTCTGCCTGGTGTGCGCGTCTGCTTACCAGTACGACTGGAAGACCATGCGTCGCGGAAATCGGGTCGACGAGCCGATGGCGGATACAACCACCGTCCGGCGCCGGTCTGGTAAAAAGCAACCGACCTGGATGCCCCGGGCACGGCGGCTGCGGTCGAAGCTCCCTGTCCGATACCGCGGGAAGAATCTCAGCACCTGGTACGAGGGGCTGATCCAGAACATCAGCCAGTCGGGCGTGCTGTTTCACGGCCCGCAGCAGTTGCCGGCGAATGCGCTAGTGGAACTGATCTTCGAGATGCCCGAAGAAATCTCAGGACAAAAGAACAGCAGCGTCCTTTGTCAGGGAAGGCTGATTCGTAGCAAAGAAGCGGCGGACCATACCGAGGACTCCAACGAGTTGGCAGCGTCCATCCTCGACTACAAATTTCTCCACAAAGACTGACCTGCGACGGGCCCGAAACGCGAGCCGGTTGCCCTGCATGTATCTGCAACGTACACATTTTCGTTCGGATTTTGGTGTAAATCACAGCCTGCCTTGCATCTAAACTGGATAAAACATATTTCTCATTTCATCGGGGGCGCTCATGAGATTCAAGGCAGGTAAATGCTTTTCAGGGATTTTGTTGCTCGGCATCCTGGCCATCGGCCTGGCCTGCAGCAAAGCGCCCGATGACACGCAGATGACCGGCCAGATTCAATCCAGGCTGACCCAGGATTCCGGCTTGCATGACAAGCAGATCGCGGTGCAGACATCAGACGGGGTAGTGACGCTCTCGGGAACAGTCGAGAATGAAACGCAGCGTGAGACAGCGGCCCGTTATGCGTCCGCAACCCCGGGAATCAGGCAAGTAGTGAACAATCTGGAGATTGCGTCGGCGTCAGCCCCACGCGCCGCGGACCAGATGGCCCAGGCGCCGCCGGCGCCCGTAAGGCCCGCGCCTGAGCCTACCTCGGACAGACGCCGTCCGAGCAAGCCGCGTCACCATCGGATGGAGCCGAATTCCAACAAAATGGCGGCAGCCGCACCACCGCCCGCGGAAACACACAACCGAGCGGCGGACGAAAACCTTGCCCCGGCCCCGGCGGCACAACCCGCACCCGCGCCCCAGCCCCCACCGCCTCCGAGAAAAGTCACAGTTCCATCGGGAACATCCATGGCGATTCGGCTGCTTGATCCAATCGATTCTGAAAAAGCGCAGCCCGGGCAAACGTTCCGGGCGACGCTGGACGCACCTCTGCCGTCAGATGGAGACGTAGCCGTACCATCGGGATACGACGTGAAGGGGCACGTTGTAGATGTGAAGAGCGCGGGAAAATTTGCGGGACAATCGCTTCTGGTTCTGCAGCTGGATTCGATCTCGGTTGGTGGCAGGTTGTATGGCATCGAGGCGGACCCGTACCGGCGCCAGGGTAAAAATCGCTCGACAAATACTGCGGAGAAGGTCGGAGCGGGCGCGGTGATCGGGGCCATTATCGGTGGCATCGCCGGCGGCGGGAAAGGCGCGGGCATCGGCGCCGCGGCAGGTGGCGGCGTCGGAGGTGGAGTACAGGCTGCCGGAAAAGGCCAGCAGATTATATTGCCTTCGGAGACGGTGCTGAGTTTCACCTTGCGATCTCCGTTGAGCGTGACCTTGACTGACAGGGGCCCCGACTCAGGCCGCCAAAAGTTGGAACCTCCTCAGTAGCGCGAGCCGGCCCAGAGACCGACAGGTGGTCCGCTCCGCCGGACGGGTGTCTCTGATTCTGCCCCCAGCGGCACCAAATCGCCGGTTGAAATGAGCAGGCGTTTCCTCTTTCCCCACAATGACTTGCAGCCGGCAAGAGTGCCGCAAAAGTACACTGACCTTCGTACTTAGAATGCCATGCGGCACCAGCTTATAATCATTCCAAATCCAAGCACACTGAGTACTTAGCCGACGTGGAACCTTTTCTTGCAGCTGCGATCTTCGCTCTGGGGCTGTGCTTTGGCAGCTTCCTGAACGTATGTATTTACAGATTGCCGCTCGGCAAGTCGGTAGTAACGCCGCGCTCCGCATGTCCGCACTGCGGAGACCCGATCCCGCTCTACCACAACCTGCCCGTAGTGAGTTGGCTCGTTCTTCGGGGAAAATGCCGCTCGTGCGCGCAGCCGATATCGCCGCGTTACTTCGTAATTGAGCTTCTCACGGGCTTGCTCTTCCTCGGCTGCTATGCCCATTTTGGTTTGACTCTGGCGGCCCTGAAGTGCATTGTGCTCGGCTACTTGCTGCTGGGGTTGGTCTTCACCGACGCGGAAACCAAGCTCCTTCCGGACGCGATGACTCTGCCCGGGCTGGTCCTCGGAATTGGGTTCAGCCTCGTGGTCCCGGTCAATGACCTGGCTTCGCGAATCATGCCCGGCCTGGTGTCACCCGCGATGAGAAGCGAGATTTCGTGGCGAATTTGGTCCCTGTCAGACTCGCTGGTCGGAGCCGCGGTCGGAGCCGCGTTTCTTTACGGCGCTGCAGCCATCTACCTGAGAGCTCGTGGGGTCGAAGGGATGGGATTCGGCGACGTCAAGCTGATGGCGCTAATCGGCGCGTTCCTCGGGACGAAGCTCACGGTCTTAACCATATTTGCCGCGTCGCTGGCGGGTTCGCTTTTTGGACTGAGCACGGTTCTCGCAGTCTGGATCAAGCGTTTTCGCCGGATTGAGGCGCGTGCCACTTCTTCCAGCATTTCTTCGCGAATTTCCTCTGACGAAGCCCGGCGGCGCGCATGGCAATCGGCACGCCTGGCCCTCCGCTACTACGAGATGCCATTTGGCGTCTTTCTCGGCGGCATGGCGCTTTTGTCGTTCCTGTTTGGAAACCGCCTCCTGCACTGGTATTGGAGGGCGCTGTGACGCTGCTGATCAATCCGATAGCTTTGCGGATGGCCGTGCTTCTGGTCCTTGCCATCACCGCTTTCGGGTTGGGCTTATTCACAATTCGGCTCCTGCGAAAGAATCTCGAGTCGGAATCCGAATCGCTAAATTCCTCTCCGTTAGCCGCGGAGGGATTGCCCGTCCATGCCTATCACGCCGTGATCCAGCAACTGAAGCAACAGAAGCATGAGCTCGCCACCCAGCAGCTCTCGGAGCGCCGAAAAGCCAAGGCCTCCGACACGCTGAGCTCCACCATACTTTCGAACCTTTCCTGCGGAGTACTGTTTCTCAATTCCGCCGGTCTGGTGCGGCAAGCGAATGCAGCAGCGCGCAAGCTCCTGGGATTCGCCTCGCCGGTGGGACTGCATGCCGCCGACCTTTTCCGCACCACGACGGTCCGCCCGGAAAACAATGATTCAAGTTCGAGTTCGACCGTCGAGCAGGCTCTCGCTCCCGCCCTGGCGGGCAAGTCCGCCGTCCGAGGGCTGGTGGTGAATATCTACACACCGGATGGAGAGAGCCACATCCTCGAAGTGACGGCCTCGCCGGTGCTGGCCGAGGACGCGAGCCTCATGGGCACGACTCTTGTGCTGACCGACAAGACCGACATCGAGCGCATCCGGCACGTTCAAAAGGTGCATCAGGAAATCTCTTCAGAACTGGCGCTGGGATTGCGCCATTCTCTGACTACGATCGCGGGATGCGCGCAGCAACTGGCGTGCAGCCGGGACCCGGAACTGGCTCGCCAGTTGGCCGACGGCATCGCCCACGAAGCAGCACAGTTGGACCGGACTATTGGCAGTTTCCTTGGGGGCGCTCAGGCTGCAAACACAAGTTCTTGATACTAGCGATTGCAGGCCGCGATCAGAATCGCGGCCTTGCGAAAGGATGATCACATGAAACACACGAAATGTATGGCCATCATTACTCTGCTCCTGTTCGGGGTCGGCGGTGCCACCGCTCAGTCACTCGGGGATTACGCGCGGGCGGCTCGCAAGACAAAACCGGAGCCGAGCTCGACCGGTCGCCACTACGATAACGATAACCTTCCGACCAATGAGACGCTGAGCGTCGTTGGACCGCCACCGCCGGTCACTGCCAGCGCTGCGGCTCCGAGCTCTCCGAGTTCCACGCCGGTCACTAAAGCGGCCCCAGCAGTCCCCGCCGATCCCGCCGCAGTCGCTGCCGAACGCCAGAAGGCGGCGGACGAGTTGAAGAAAAAGCTCGACCAACAGAAACAGAAGGTCGATTCCCTGAACCACGAGCTCGACCTCGATCAGCGCGAATATCGTCTGCGTGCTGCCGCTATGTATGGCGATGCGGGCAACCGTCTGCGCAACGCAGCGCAGTGGGACAAGGACGACACACAGTACAAGAGCGATCTCGAAGGAAAACAGAAAGCGATTGCTGCCGCCCAGCAGGAACTAGACCAGATGCAGGAGCAAGCGCGCAAGGCGGGAATTGCAGACAAGGAAAAGGAAAAAGAAAAAGACGACAACACCGACAAGAAGTAAGTAAATCCAGTGGAGAGCCGGGCGTCTCCGCCCGGCGGACACTGCGACTCGGACTTCCGCAAAATAGCTAGGCTTTTAAGACACCAGTCCCTGAGTTTTCAGGTTTCCCGGATCCGTTCCCGAATCTGCCGCGCGTGATGCCGTCCATGGACCCAGTGGAACCTGCTCCACTCCCCCGCCGTTAAAGGTCCGAGGAACGGGTGGTCCATAATTTTCGTCCCCGCGCCGAACCTTAGCTCGCAATCGTCCAGGCCCGAGCCCATCCTCTGAAGCTCAGGCGCGATGGCTTGCCGAACCTCCTCCAGCGGCATTCCTCGCGGTGTCGCACGTTCCGGAGCCTTTCGGCCTGAGGGCACATACCCGAGATTCACGACCAGCAGCGCGGCCACACGATGTTTCAGCGTGGCGCGCGTGGCCAATGGAGTACCCTGTTCCAGGCATCTTGCCAAGCCCCGGTTCGTGTTTTTGTAAGTGAGAAAAAGGTGTTCCAGAATCTGACCAGCATTCCATTTTCCAGCCGGAGCCTGTGCCAGGTCGCTCGGGCCGGCGCCTGCTGTTGCATCTTCGAGTTCCTGCCGCAAGCGTTCAAGATAGGAATTCATGGCGTCGGTTCAGTACAATGATTCGCGAACGAGAGCCTGATCAGGAAATCCTTAATGAAAAAACTTTTCGTCGCAATTCTAGCAGCCGGTCTGGTATTCATGGCCGGATGCTCTTCCGAGTCGGTCAAGCCGACGACCGCCGGAACGCCGCAACCGAAGGCTCCGGAGGCGATCACCGGTAGCAGCGCGTTCTTCAAGTGCTATGTCTCCGCTCGCATCTGGGCGCCGGACGCTCAGCCCTACCGCGCGGAGTCACATCCGGAAGCGGAATCCAAGGGCAGGGACGGCAAAGCTGCAGAGTGGCGTGCCGGATTTGCCTCGCCGTCGAAGCACGCGACCAAGACCTTTATCTGGTCCAACGGCGATATTTCTCACGGCGTCGACGACACCTACAGCTCGACGAATTCCAGCACCCGGATTTTCAATGTCCAGTTTCTCAAAGCAGACACCGATAAGGCCTTTGCCGCCGCTCAGCAGCATGGCGGCGACAAGCTGCTGGAGAAAGACCCCGACACACCCGTTTTTTATGTCCTGGACTGGAACCGCCAAGCGAACGAACTGCTGTGGCACGTAATCTATGGCGCCGACCGCGACACCGCCAAGCTGCGGGTAGCCGTGAACGCCTCTACCGGAGAATTTTCGCGGGTGGAGAAGTAGCACTAGTGGAGAGCCGGGCGTCCCCGCCCGGAGGGACGGGCGAGACGTCCGCCGTCCATCACGTCATTGCCAGGTCACTGCGCTTTAGCCAGCCGGTCCAGCGAAACGTGTGCATCCTTGGCAAATGGACCCTCAGGAAGAATCTTGAGGTACTGCTCGTAGTATTTCCGCGCCTCGGCTTTATCTCCCAGTTTCTCCTGGCAAACGGCAAGACGGAAGCTGGCTAAGGCGTCGCCATCCTTGTAGTAGAGAGCCTCCTTGTAACGCTCGAGTGCGGCCTTGTAGTTCTTGCGCTTGAAGTAGAAGTCCCCCACCTCGATGTTTTTCAGCGCCTTCATCGGATTCCAGGGATGAAACTCCTGAACGCCGGAAACTTCAATGTTGTCGGGGATGTCGAGATCTTCGACGGCTGCCGCGCTGTTGGGATGGTTCTTGGCGTCGTTTTTAGGCGGGCTGATATCGATTCTAGTCTCGCGGCTGGAGCTTTCCTCAGCCTCGCGATTGCGGGCGGCAGCCCTTTCCGACGCCGTCTTGTCCGAGGTCGCTTTGCTAGAGGAATCCTGTGCCAGCGAAATGGCGGTCAGCAGCCCAAAAAAAACAACCGTGAATCGAGTACGCACGACTCTATTGTATCGCGACGCAAATGGAGAGGCGGGCGCCGTCCCCGTTCACCGACAGCAGCGCCAAAAAAAAATCAGGCCGCCCACAAGATGGGACGGCCTGATCCAGCAAGTCCTCCGGGGGGAGGGGGAAATTTGTGCTTATGAAGACGGCGGAGTCGCGGTCGCCGTTGGAGTCGAGTTGGTGGGCGTCTGCCCTGGCGTTCCTGCGCCCGTATTGGTCATCAGCCGTATATCCACGCGGCGATTCTTGGCACGACCGTCGCGAGTCTTGTTTGTCTCGACCGGCTTATCCTTGCCCAGCCCGATCAGATAAATTTTGTAGGCCGGAACATTCTTCTCCGCAGCCAGATACTGAATCACAGCATTGGCCCGGCGCTGGCTCAGATCATAGTTGTACTCCGAGCTGCCCACCGCGTCGGTCGCGCCCTCTACAGTGATGATATATCCCTTGGTAGTGGCAACGCTTGCCGCAAGCTGGTCGATGGCTTCCTTGGCGTCCTTTGTCAGATTGTCCCGGTTGAATCCGAAATGAACCGCCGTCTCCACCACGGGCCGATAGTTATCGAGGTTAACGACCGCATTGGTCAGCACATCCACACGTTGGGACGCGCCGTTCGCCGACAGTTGCGCCTTATCGGCCTCGCTGCCCGCAGCCAGCGCCTTCTGATCTACCTCTGCGGCACGCGCCTGCACGGCCTGGATTCCGGACTGAGCGCGCGAATCGACATCCTTGATTTCCTTCGAGTTCTTCGCGGTAAGGTCGTCGAGTTCATTGGTTTTGTTAATGAGCGGCGTCGTCTGTTGACGCACGTAATTCTTGGTTGAACATCCGAGGGATGCGACCATTGTCGCGGCCAGCATTAGGGTCAACGAGGTGCGATTCATAGTTGAGGGCTCCTTGCCCAATATTTCTATGTACTATCCCAGATTCTGCTAAAAGTCTGCGAACTGGACTCACTCGTGTTTAAAGCACGGCAGATGCCATTTCGAATTCGCAACAGAAATTGATAAACCATTTTATATCAATACTTTGCAAAATGACTGTGGGAAATACTCATACCCCATACCCACGCAATCGCGATATAAACCATAGAAATTTTATACTGTTTGCTTTTCCTCCATGCGCACATAGGTACGCACGCCAGCCTCACCGGGTGATCTTGTTCCAAGCCTGCTCAAACTGCGAAAACAGTGGGATCTCGCTCTTCTGCAGCCCACCGCGCCCCATCACCCGCCAGAGATAGGTCTGCGAGGGCCCGCTGCGCACGTCCCCGCTATGCGCATCATAGACAGCCAGCACATCTTCCGACGGGCGAGACTGCACCATCAGAATGATATCGGCATCCTGAGCACGATACACCACTGTGAGTTTGCCCCACTTCTGGATGGCATCCTCGACGCGACCAATGGCGGCACGGTCATCGGGCAGCAAGTTGGGATCGAATTGATCGCCATCGTAGGCCGCTACGTATACAAAGCGGGCGTTAGCAAGAGTACGCGGCAGGTGCGGAGTTCTCCCAGATTCGGCGGCACTACTCAGCATGGACAGCGCAAGACTCAGCAACACTGTTGCAAAGATGTTCTTCTTCATGATGATTATCTCTACTAATAGGAGATGCCGGAGCGGGCGCGGAAGATGCATGCGCGGACGACCGGCTCACATGACCGGCGGGACACCGATCCCCATCGCCGCGAGAACGCGAATGAGTTCGCGGCGTACTACGGCTACGGTTGCCAGCAGAAATTTCTTCCGGCCGTCATCCGCTTCGCTCAGGATCGGATAGCGGTGATAGAAGGTGTTGAAAAGCTGCGCCAGTTGAAACGCGTGCTTGGCAAGGTACGCAGGTTCAGTAGTAGCAATGCACTGCGACACAATGTAAGAAGTCTTAGCCGCCGCCAGCCAGAGCTCCCAAATACCGTCAGACAATTCGCCGTTAAGGAACTTGGCAAAATCATCCGTAGAGACGCGGCTCGCCGCTTCCCCGCTCGCACCAGCATTGCTCGAAGAGAAATTCTCCGGGTCCAATCCACCCTTGCGGAAAATGTTGGAGGCACGGACCACGGCATATTGCGCGTAAGGGCCTGTGTCCCCCTCAAAGCTCAGAGCGTCCTTGAAATCGAAAGCGATCACGGATTGTTTCGTGAACTTAAGCATGAAGTAGCGCAATGCTCCAATGGCGAGCTGCGTAGCAATGCCCGCGCGCTCCGCTTCGCTCAACTCAGGATGACGCCCATCCACTTCTTTGCGAGCCGAGGCGATCAGTGCATCCAGTAGATCGTCCGCCTTCACACCGAAGCCCTTGCGCCCCGAAACCTCGATCCAGGACCTAGCCGCATCTTCTTCGCTGAGCGTGTAGCCAAGTTCCGCGGCGCAGCGCGGAGTGAGCGCGACCATCTCGTAGGAGAAGTGCGTGTAGCGATCGGCCGCTTCTCCGTGCCCTAATCCACGTAAAGCTTCAAGCACCGTGTTCTGTGCCTCGGATTGCCGAGCATCGATGACGTTATAAATCTCAGCCACATCGCCAAAATGGGGATGATCTTTCTCGCCTTCGGTAGCAGAAATCCAGCAGTCGTGGCCGTTGGGATAGCGATAGAATTTTCGATAGCCGAAATCGCGCCCCAGAAGACCGAACTTCCACATGTGATAAGCGATGTCTTTGCCGACGTACCCAACCGTGCCGTTGGAGCGAACGATAACTTTCTGGTCTTCCTCTGTGATCTTTTCCCCTGTGTCCCCTGTGTCCCCCGTGTCCTCCGTGGTTAGGGGTTTTGCCATGCCCGCCCGCCGCATCACCCAGCACCCTTTATTCTTGCCCTCGTTCTCGTAAGTAAGCACCTCCGCTTCCTTCAGCTTAGTAAACGCCGCATCCCAAAAATGAAGGTGCAGGATTTCACTCTCGCGAGGCAGGAAGTCGTACTCAATGTCGAGCCGGTCCATGGTTTCAAGATGCCGCCGAAGCACAGCAATCGAAATCAAGTCCGCAATCAACGCGGTCTCCGTGTTCCCTGCCTCAATCGAGCGCAGCGTAGCAGCCCGCGCCTGCAGGTTCGCCTTGTCCGCTTCATACCACTGCGAAACACGCGCATAGAGGTCCCAGCAGACGTAGTCAAATCGGGGAGCGGCGGCGAGCGCCTCGATCTCAGCGCGGGACTTCTTCTCGATATGCAGAAATCCAACCACCACGTCGGCGACTTGCACGCCCGTGTTGTCGATGTAATTCTGGACGTCCACTTCCCTGCCCGCAAAACGCAGCAACCTGACGAACGTATCACCAAGAATGGCATTCCGCAGATGCCCGATATGCGCCGCCTTGTTGGGATTGATGCTCGAATGCTCGACCAGCACTTTGCCGGTGTGAACATCCGCGGCCACGAAAGAAAGAGTCTCGAAAGAAAGATCGGCGGCCAGCGTCGCAGCCAGTTCGGCGCGCCTTACCCGGACGTTGATGTACCCCGCGCCCGCCACCTCAAATTTTTCAAAACCGGGGATCGCACCGACCCCGGCAACGATTTCCTCGGCAATCTTGCGCGGCGCCTTGCGAAGTTTCCGGGCAAGCTCAAAAGCGATCGGCAGGGCGTATTCGCCGAATTCAATTCTCGGCGGCTGCTCGACGACGATGTTCGTGATCTCCAGCTCGTAAGTGCGCCGCAGAAACTCGCGCAGATGTTCGACCAGCCGATGTTCCAGATATCGATACAAAGGATGCCCTCTACCCCATTGCTAACCTATTGAAGGAACAGTGATTCTAACAAACTCGCGACGGGCCGCGGGTTTGACGGAGGTGACATGCTTCCCTATGATGAAAGTTCGGTCAATCAGTCGTTGGTCGCTGGTCGTCGGTCGTTAGCCCCAACAGCCATGCAACCGCAGTCTGCCAGCCTCCGAGTGGATGCAAGAAGTGGGTTGCCAACGACTAGCGACGAACGACCGACGACGATTCTCCGGATGCGCATAGCCTACCTCGACTGTTTTTCCGGCATAAGCGGCGACATGTTTCTAGGCGCGCTGATAGATGCCGGAGTGTCTCCAGAGCTTCTGGAAGACACGGTCAAGGCGCTCGATATCGGCGCACGGGTGGAGGTGTCGAAGGTCGTGCGGGGCGGAATTTCAGCGAGCAAAGTGGATGTGTACGCCAACGGCGAGAAAGACCTGCCGCGTGAAGTTTTCTGGGAGCAGCGGGAGCACGGTCAATCTCACGAACACGGTAAAGAACATGACCATCACCATGACGGCGAAATTGGGTGGTCGTGTGGCTCTGCCCCGCCCCCGACGGGCCGAAGCCCGGTATCCACAAAGCAGCACA
This sequence comes from Terriglobales bacterium, assembly GCA_035260505.1. Taxonomy (GTDB): domain Bacteria; phylum Acidobacteriota; class Terriglobia; order Terriglobales; family Acidobacteriaceae; genus Acidiflorens. Next base: position 847 of record DATFVD010000562.1, on the reverse strand, counting down.
ACCACCAACACAGTCGCGGGCTAACGGAGATTCGCCACATCATCGAGAAAGCAGCTATCAGTAGCAACGCGAAAAGTACTGCAATCACGATCTTCGAGGCGCTAGGCCAGGCCGAAGCCGCGATTCACAACACCACCATCGATCAAGTCCACTTTCACGAGGTAGGCGCCGTCGATGCCATGGTCGATATCGTCTGCGCAGCAGTGGGAGCGGAATCGCTCGCGATCGAAGAATGGTTATGCTCCCCGCTGAACGTCGGCGGCGGAACCGTCAAATGTGCGCACGGAACGCTGCCCGTCCCAGCCCCGGCGACGCTGAAGTTGCTTCAAGATGCCCCGGTGTATTCGTCTGGCCCACAGGTCGAACTGGTGACGCCCACAGGCGCGGCGATCGTGAAAACGCTGAGCGCCCGGTTCGCGCCGTTTCCAGCGATGAAGATCGAAAGGTCCGGATATGGCGCCGGAACTCGAGATTTCCCCGAGCATCCGAACCTGCTGCGCATAACGATTGGAGAAGGGGCTCCAGCCGATGACGCGAGTATATCGCCGAGCACATCGGCGACATCGAATGACAAGATCGCGGTGCTCGAAGCGAATCTCGATGACCTGAGCCCGCAAGTTCTGGCATACGCGATGGAGCGGTTGCTGGCGGAAGGCGCGCTGGACGTGTTCAGCGTCCCAGTGCAGATGAAGAAGAGCCGTCCCGGCGCATTGCTCACCGTGCTTGCGAAATTGGAAGATGCGAATCGCCTGACGAGGACAATCTTTGCCGAGACCACAACTCTGGGCGTGCGCCGCCGCGAGGAACAGCGCCAAACGCTCTCGCGACGATGGGAAACGGTGGACAC
>DATFVD010000561.1:0-6890 GCA_035260505.1 Terriglobales bacterium | reverse complement strand
GCGAGTAAATTCTTGCGCTATTTGCAGGGGTGACTCACACCGCCGTTTTTTTCACTTGCCTTGAATTGGATTTACGTAGCGGCCGCCGACTGCTTGCCCTGCTTGCCCCGATCTTCGAGGGGAGCGTCGAAGGGTGGCGGGCGTCCTTCTCGTGGCACATCGATTTCTGGCTGTGCGCCGTTGCCTGTCAAGAGGCCTTCCTCCTTTGTGGCTAAGACAAAAATCAGGTAGCACCCCCCACACCCCCGGCATTTTGGATGGATGTGAAAAGAAAGGGGTTGCGGGAAAAGGGTTTTGTATCGTTATGAAAACAAAGGGCGAGCCAATCGGATTCGCCGCAACGCAGAAAGAGCGTTGGTGGTACACCCCCCGTGGTGACAGGAAGTATGCGCAATCGAGTGAGGCCACAGGGGATAGAGGCGCCACGTGGCGCATATGACGGCGGAAAGCATGGCGCGGATGTGCCGAGGTACCCCCCCCGGTATTTTGGCAAAAGAGTCTGCAAGCTCATGAAAACAAAGGAAGCGAGTGCGAAAAAGAGAGCAAAGAGAAACAAAGAGGCGGCAAGCTGCTGAAAAGGCGGAGCTTGGCCAAGCGGCATAGAAATTCGGCTGTCGAGTGAGGGGTCGCTGTGAAAACACACTTGCTGGAGGAAAAAGGAAGGAACGAAACGGGGACACGGTCAGCAGAACCTTGGTCGGAGATTACCGCATCCGTTACTATTTGTCAAGTGAGAAATTAAAGGCTGTGGATTGAATGGCTTGCCGGCGGACCTATCGAGAGAAGACAGGCCCCAGACGTAAAATCGACGCCTGTGAGACCCTTCCGCGTGAATAACCGTTGCCTCAGACCGAAGAGCCACCTTGACGGCGTTGAAGTCTATCAAGCAGCTCTCGCAATTCAGATGACCTTCTTACCTCTGCACTCTCTGCCGCACTCGTCCTGGAATAGATTCGCCCCGGGTAAACTCCAGCGCCCTCGTTTTGCCGCTTAACCAGCACAAGCGAATCCTTTGCAGCAGGAACCGAAAGTAGCACGTACACTTGGTTTCCATCTCGCACCCGGCGAACAGTGATTGGAACGGGTGGATCGAGGAATTCATTCACCGCGCGATTCAAACGTGACGTCTCCAAGGAATCGAGCAATGAATCTGATACACCCTGGGGAGTGAACTGGCCGGGAAGGTGCTCTGCAACGCCAACGACGATTGTTCCGCCTCCCCAATTTGCCATTGCCATGACGTCCTTTGCCAGTGACGCCCTGCCGAATTTGGAAACGAGCTCTACAGTTTCTTTGTAATCGTGGGACTGCGTTTCAAACCCTAAATGGATTAGCAGGAGATCTGGGTCAGCACGCACTCGCAAAAGCCTAGCAATGGTAGTAATCAACCGTTCTGTTTGCCAGGGCTTGGGAACAACCGCGTCAAAACCATGCTTGTATTGGGCAAGCTGTTGCTGATCCGTGGAACTACCTGAGACTGCGACTACCGGAATGAACGCAGTCTTAGGATCGCTGCGAAGCCGAGTAAGTAACTCAAAACCGCTCTCTCCTGGATGATTTATGTCAGTGGCTACAAGGTGCGGAATAAAAGACGTAAGAATCTCAAACGCGTGGTCGTTTGTATGTGCGGCCCGGACATCAGAACCTGGAAAGGATTTTTGAATGACCTGAGCAGTTAGCGAAGCGAGTAGATCATCGTCATCTACAACCAGGAATTTAAGAGCCATAAAATCTGTTAGCCCAATGGGCGCCGAATTGGCTTGAGGTCAAGCACGAACGCGGGAAACGAAATCGCGCACGCCTGCCAGCATCAGTACGACCTGCTCATTCGCATACTCAGAATACTTGCCGTGGGCTGCTTTGTTCCGCAAGTCCAGCCAAGCCGTGACCTGTTTCTGGTCGAGCTTCGAGTACTTACCAACTTTTGCCAGGTCGGCATTCAAGCTATCCGCCTTTCGCGGGACAATCTTTCCATGAGAAAGGTCCTCCACAGGCAACGAGGCGGCCGCGCAAACCTGTCGCAGATGCTCCTCCAGCACACTCCCCACCATAACTGCCGCAGGGTCCTTGTACTTCTGCTCTAGGAGGTGTTCCGCCATTTCCAGAAAATCCGCGAATACTTCAGCGCTAACGAGACCTTTTGTCGTCTCGACCCAGCCACCTTTGATTTGATCGCGAACGGCAGTCAAGATTCCGAGGGCATATTTCCCGCTAGACTCCCAGGAGTCTCTTGCTTTCTTGTCAAATTCTATGTAGTAACTGTGCTCACGCCCGAAGGTTGATTCTATGAACGCCAGCCCGGCAGCCCGGAGTGCCGCCCATTCCTCAACCTCCATGGCAGGGATGTGAGAATATTGGCCAATCCGCGAATTCCTTAGGGCGGTCCCGGCCTGAGCAACCAACTGATCAATTCGTCTTTCAAGATCTTTGATCGTCATACTCGTCGAATGAGTCTACCTGATTCTCACACTCCGCCGTTTCCACTCCTCCCGTGGATCATTGTGCTTCTCGGCATAGGCTCCGGCCTGAGAATCTGGTTGAATTATACAGAGCCCTGACGCTTTGTCGGCTATCGACGGCGATTCGCTGACCTGCCGTGAGGTCGGGCAATACATTTCTGCTATCATCCCCGCAAGATGCCAGACCGAGGCCGCAGATCATCTTTCGCTTTGATAAAAGATCGGCTCCGAGGATTCCCGAGTGTCCGCAGAGCAAAGAACATCACGGAAACCGAGCGGGACACTTGTGAGCGTTACGGAGAGCACGTCATCGGAACCATGCTCGTTGGCGAGAAGGCTCCGCCATCACCCGAACTCGCAGCCCTTTACCGGACCGAAGAAGCGCGTCAGCACGTAAGAGATTGGCTCACGGAACGCGCAGACTACCGCGAAACCTGGGAAAGTTGGCAATCCACCAGAGACTTTCTTTTGGAAATCGCTGTCATTTTCCTGATCCTCGCCGAGATCATTCTTAGCTTCGTCTTTGGAGTAGTTGCTATCCGCGAAGGACGCGAGCAATCCAAAGTGCTGGCGCACATGGAGCAGAGCGCCGCCGCCACTGCTTCCGCCATGACAGCAGCATCCTCATCTCTGCAATCGCTGGCCGACGCTCAAGCCAAGTCCCTCGACCGTCTGAACCAAATGAGCGACACGCTACGCGACTCGCTGAAAACAAGCAGCGGCATGGCCTCAGCCACGCACAAGCAACTCAATATCCTCGAGCAGGAGCAGGCAGACCGCGCAGCCCAACTCGCTAGGAAGCCAAAGCTACAGCTTCACATTGGGTCTGTGCCGCTCAGTATCGGACCTTTTAATGTCCTTCACCCACCCACGTATCCCATTCGCGAGCAGACGGACACCTCGGTGATATTCGATTCCAGCATCATGAACGCGGGCACCGCGCCGGCCACCAGAGTACAACTCCGCGCTGTCGTGTTCGCCACTGACGTTTCCTTTTCGTCCAATGCGAACCTCATACGACCGAACGAACCAGCCGATAATCCCTTCCAGACGTCCATCATCAACATCGAGCTCATCCGGCCACACGTTAACATGCCGATGACACTGAGTTTCTCCTTCCCCAAAGGCCGCGCACCATTTCAAGTTCTCTTCAACGTCGACGCCGACGAAATCGAAGCCGGCACGCCCCTGGGAGGTATCCTGAAGGCATGTACTTCTGACGACAATACTGCTGCTCACGGATTGCTTTCCCCGCTGTAGCCCAATCGCCGAGCACAGTCCTGCAGAATCTCCTGCTCCCAGGCAGGCCGCTTCGGGTTTCGCGGGTGCGGCAAATCCGTCGGGATTCGTCGCGTCAGGTGCAGAAACACCGCCGCCGAATGCTTGTACGCCGGGACCGGCTCGCGAAACGCCACGTTCCCCAGATATTGCAGGGCGTCCGACAATGCGTAATACCCCGGATCGCCTGCCGCCCACAGCCGGTCGCGCTCCGCGAACTTTTCCGGAGCGAACGTCGCCAGCCCCAGCAAATAGTCCGAGCCGTACTCGATCATATTTATTCCCAGGTCATTGCCCGTATAAATCTGAAACTCCGGCCGGTGCGCATCGCGCAGCGCCAGCCGTCCCAGCTCCGCCATCCGATCCAGCGAAGAGTGCTTCATCCCCACCAGCTCCGGAATATCCATCAGCCGCCGCACCGTCTCTTCATCGAAGATTTCTCCGTTCGGCGCAAACATCGGCCCCAGCTCAAAAGCCAGCACGCGCGGAAATCCCTGGCAGACGGCCCGATACACCGCAACCTTTTCCAACGCGGATTTTCCGTGCAGCCGCGCTGTCTGAAACAAAATCGGAATCCCGCCGAACGCAGCGATGCGCTCCATCTCGCGCCGGTACAACGCAACCACGTCGCCAGATTGCCCCTCGATGTACGCGCCGGCAACAAACGCCACACCGTCTCCGAGCACCTCGCGCGTCCAGCGCAGCACCTCCTGCTTCTCCGCATCGGTCAGATAGTTCACGTACCCGGTGTCCATATTCACAGCGTTCATCAAGCCAGCGCGCTGCGTCGCCACCAGGTGCCGCTGGAACGCCTCGACCGCGACGCGTCCATCAGACTCAAACGGCAACAGCGCCGCCGCAATCCCCTGCACCTTGCGCCGCAATTTTCGCCGCTCTATCATCGACTCAATATTCATGGCCTCTTACGATTTGTACTGCAAAGGCGCCCGCGAAAGTCCGCGGCCGCTACACGTGCAAGTGGCTCAACGCTTCGCCTTCAGCGCCGTCAACTGCACAGCTGCCGAGGAAGTCTTGTAATGACTGTCCAGCGGATAGCAACCCGAAGGCAATCCGTTGCGCGGAGCCGTGGTGCAATCGCTGAACGTCCTGCAAATTCTTTTGTGCTGCACCGCGCGGCCCTGCGCCGCATCCAGAAAGATTTCCGGATATGTTAAAACCATCCGCCCCAGCCCCACCGAATCCACCCAGCCCTCGCGCAGCGCGGCCTGCGCCACTTGCGGCAGAAAATCCTGCAAATAGCTGTACGCCGTGCCCACAAAAAGCAAATTCGGAAAGCGCCGCTTCAATTCCCTCGCCGCATCCATCTGCCTCGCCACGCCCACCAGCGGATCCTCCGGCGGCAGGTATCCGTCCGAAGGCGGATACAGCGCCGGCCGCTGAATATGCGGATTGTAATAGGGACTTCCCGCGGTCAGATTCACCAGAAAAATATTCAGCGACTCGAGCAGAGACAAAAACTGAATCGGCTCCGCGAGATCCGGCTGCGTCGGGTCGCTCGCGTTCACCCCGAATCCCCAGCGATACGGAAGCAAATCCGCATGCGGCTCTGGAATTCCCGGACCCAATTTTCCATTGGCCGACTGCGCCGGATCGGGGTGGAACGGCACGGTGTCAAACGCGGAGACGCGCACGCCAATTTTCAGTTGCGGCGCCGCCGCGCGAATTCCCTGCACAATTTCGCGCAGGAATCGCGTGCGATTCTCAAAACTTCCTCCGTACTTCCCTTCCCGAGTGTGCGCGCTGAGAAATTCGTGTCCCAAATATCCATGGCAATGTTTGATGTCAACAAAATCAAAACCAAGCTCCCACGCGATGCGCGCCGCGCGATGAAAATCTTCGATGATTCCGCCAATCTCTCCGTCGGTGAGCACCGGAAAATCGCGCGCCAAACCGAGCCGCCGATCCAGAATCGGATGACGATACAAAATACGCGGCTCCGCGCGATGCTGCGAATTCGGTTTGCAGTAGCGCCCCGAATGCGTAAGCTGCAAACCAATCAGCAATCCCGCATCAGAACCCGCCGCATGCTTGTGCTCCGCAATAAGCGCAGCGCGCAACTGCGCCAGCCCCGCGCGCGTATGCTCCGCAATCACAAGCTGATTCGGATTCGCCCGCCCGCTGCGCGAGACGGCGACGGCTTCGCCGCCCCAAATTAATTTCGCGCCGCTCTGGCCAAAGCGCCGCCATCGCCGCAAAGTATTTTCCGCCGGGTTGCCATCCGCGGTTCCGTCCCACCCCTCCATCGGATTTACGGCGATGCGGTTCCCGATTTTGATTTCGCCGCGCGTAAGCGGCAAAAACAGCGGCGATTCCGCCGCGCGCAGAATTTCCGAGTCGCAGGGAATCCGCAATTGCAGGGCGCGCAAATGGTCGGCGAATTGTGAAACACCCTTAACGCTGCCGAGGCGCAGAATTTTTGCAGCGGTCACTTCGCTTTGCCTGGTCGAGCATTCGGTGCGATCGTGCAGTTTTTCTTCATTCCTTGCCCGTGCTTTCCGGCTTGACAAACACAGCGATGCTAAAAGATTCTTTGTGCCGCTGTCGAGTGACTTCTGAGCACCGCACGAATCAGGAACAGGGTTCGCGGAAAAAACGCACAGCCAGAAATCGCTGTGCCACTGGGAGGGGTCTATGACGATGACGCGACGTGAGATGTGTTTGCTGCTGCCGGCGGCGATGCTTCCGGCTGCTGCGCTGCCGATGGCGGAGGCGAGCGAGCAGGATACTTCGCTCCCTTCGGGTAGCTACGCCTTCGACAAACTTACCGTGCATACCGCGCCTAGCGGCGCGCAAACACGCGCCATCTTCAAAGGCAAGCTGGCGAGTGGCGAATCCATTGAAACGCATGCGACCATGCTGCCAGCCGGCGCTATGCCGCATCCACCGCACCATCATGTGCATTCGGAAATGTTTTTCATGCGCGAAGGGACGCTGGAGCTGACCGTGAATGGCAAAATGTACCCGTTGGTGGCGGGGTCGGTTGGCTTTGTACGTTCGAGTGAAGAGCACGGCGTGAAGAATGTGGGCACTACGCCGGCTAATTATTTTGTGGTGGCGGTCGGACCGGGCGTAGGCTCGGCGTAAGTTTCGGAGAGCACAGCCAAGATTGGCTGTGCCACTGGCGAGGTGTTA